>RFIZ01000089.1 GCA_003695105.1 Fidelibacterota bacterium | reverse complement strand
TTGGCTCAGCAGCATGATTCCACCCTGGTGGTTTCCTGGTACAATCCCAGCGGGAACCCCAGTAACGGCACTGAACAATTGACGGTGACGGCAATCTTCGCCGATGCCAATGCCTACCCCATCGACAGTGTGGACGTCAATTTTTCTCTGGAACCGGCGACGATGGGGGTCATTCAGTCACCCGTCATGACCAATGTCAACGGTCTGGCAACGACCAGCCTGATCTATTCCATCCAGTATGCCGGTGAGATCATCCGCATCTGGGCCAGGAGCAACGGAATCAGCGGTTACGTGGATGTGACGCTGCCGGAGGCGAATTAGTCCATGAAAACCCGGGCCTTTTTGCTGATCCTGGGGCTGTCCGGCCTGCTCCCGGCACAAAATGACAATTTCACCCGGTTACAGGATGAATGGATGGGATTGCGTTTTCGGACTTCCACGGTCAAATTGTCCACGTTATCTATGGAATCCCAGGTGTATGCGGCGGGATATGAAGGGAAAGTGGGATACGGGGGGACGCTCCGGTTCTACGGCGGGTTCACCCGGACGGGGGTTCCCTCCGGTGACTCCCTGATCACCGATTTCAAGGGCGACCGGGCTCTGTATCTGGAAGGGAGCTGGGACCAGGCGCTGGCGTTCCTCTTTGTTACGGCCGGCACCCGGTGGTACAAAGCAGTGGGTACGGTGAAAGAAGATCTGGGCCGGGTCACAAATCGGTATGCCAATTCGTATATGATTTGGGAGTTTCCTGTGCAGGCAGGCGTGCGCATTCCCATTCGGTGGGTCACCCTCGAACTGGGAGTATCGCAGACCTATTATTACGGAAAGGATGACGTGAAAATCCAGGTGGTGGACGGTGGCAAAACCGTCGATTTCGGATCCGTGAATCAAACCTTTATCGATCACCAGAATTTGTTGTACCGGGGGAATGTCAGGATCAAACTGACGCCAGACTATACCCTGGGATTGGAAGTGGAAACGGATGCAGGAGCCACCACGATTTATTCTCTGACCCTGTATACACCGGTGAAAAAATAAAAAGAGGCCGACGCAGGAATCGGCCTCTTTACACAATACCCTCAAGCTATACGCTATGGTGTAACTATGCTGTAAAGGACATGACGTAAATTCGGAGGAATTCAAGGTGTTGTCAATCACCCAAATGGGTGACAAATGTAAAAAGTCGGGGTAGAGTCAGATATGAAACGGGTGCGAATACTGTTGGCGGATGATCATGCCATCGTCCGGGATGGGCTCCAGGCCCTGCTGCATTCCAGGCCGGGGTACCAGGTTGTGGGTCAGGCCGATACCGGCCAGGAGGCGATTGCCCTGGCGGGAAAGTTACGCCCGGATGTTATCATCATGGATATTCACATGCCGGGGATGGATGGGATCGAAGCGGTGCGAACCATTCGCAGCTTTTCCCTGAAGACCCGGATCATCATGCTGTCCATGTACTCCGATCCTCTCTATGTCCGCCAGGCTCTGCGTCTGGGTGCCAATGGTTATCTTTTGAAACAGGCGGCAGCCGCCGGGTTGCTGGAGGCCGTCGATTGTGTCTTGTCCGGAAAGAAGTATCTCAGTCCGGAACTGGAAACCGACGCCGAGATCCTGTCTGGAATTTCCCACCTCACCCCACGGGAACAGGAAACCCTGAAATACATTGCCCGCGGCCTGAAGGGCAAGGAAATCGCCTCCGCCCTGGGGGTCAGTGTGAATACGGCCAAGTCTTATCGAACCCGACTCATGAATAAACTGGGGTTACATGACATTGCCAGCCTGACCCGGTTTGCCCTGGAACACGATCTTACCTGAATACTGGGAATGGATGCCTCCCATGAACAAGGACCCGATGTGCGGTTGAATCCGGAAAGCCGTCTCAACGGCCAGAAAAATTTTACCCTGTTGTTTGAACAGTCCCGCGACGCCGTGGTTCTGCTGGATGCGGAAGCCCGATTTGTGGACATCAACCCCGCGGCGGAAAAACTGTTGGGCTACACCCGGCAGGAGGTACATGCCGTGGATTACCACTCCCTTTTTCCGGAACAAACCAAATTGACGGAATTCAATCGAATTCTGGTGCGGGATGGAACGATCGACAGGTTCGAACTGACGGCGGTGGACAAACAGGGGGTCATGAAAGAATGCGAAGTATCCGCCGCCAAAATCGAGGATGAGTCCGGCCGATTATTGGGATACCAGGCCATTATCCGGGACGTGACCCGGGAAAACCGAATGAAGTCGGAACTGGCACTGGCGGAAAACAAGTTAAAGGAGCGCAACCGCACCCTGATGAAACTGTCGGCGGCAATTCTGACAGCTCAGGAACGGGAACGGAAAAAAATCAGCCGGGAACTGCATGACGATATCGGTCAGGCGATGACGGCCATTGATTTAAGTCTGCAGGTGTTGCGACAGCGGCATGCGGGAGACAAGGACATCCAATCCAACGTGGAATACTGTCAGCAAATCGCTCATCATGCCGCCAGAAAGATCCAAGATTTCAGCCGGGAGTTGCGGTCCCACATTCTGGAAGATCATGGCCTGATCCCGGCTCTCCAATCCCAGGCCCAGGAATTTCAGCGACGCACCGGGGTAAAGGTGGAGCTGGATCTACGGGTAGACAGTGCCCTTTTGGAGGAAGCCCTGCAATTGAATCTGTATCGCATCGTTCAGGAGGCGCTGAACAATGTGGCTCGCCACGCCTCGGCTGATCGGGTCCGGATCCGTCTGTTCAGCCAACACGGCCAGGTCAAACTGGAGATCGAAGACAACGGCCGGGGTTTCGATCTTCGCAAGCTGGATCGCACTCATCCGGCAGGGTTGGGAATCATGGGTATGGAAGAACGGGCAATCCTGTTCGGCGGGCATTTCCACATCGATACCGTCCCGGGTGCAGGAACCCGGCTGCAGATTCATATTCCCTTCTGACGCCTTCCCAAACGGCGATGTAACCACCACCAGAGCCGGCCCCGTTTGTTCACCAGCACGCGTCGTTCCGGATCCAGGAGGACGGTGACCCTTTCGGGATAGGTGAATACCTGAGGGGTTTCCGTAACCGTTACCACCTGCCGGAGGGTATCCTGGTTCATGATCACCTGGAGCGGCACCGGCAGTGAGAGACCGGGACGATCATGCCGGAGCAGAAGCCGGGTTTCTGCGCGGGCACGGTGCACACTCAGGCGCAGATTGGGAAGTGAAGCGGAATACAGGTAGGTGTCGAAAAAGGCGGTGAGATCCTCCGGAGTCCGTTTCTGAACCAGCCGGATGAAATCCCGGGTCGTCACGCCATTGAGCCCCCGATGGCTGGGATCGGTCACCAAATCGTGGAGGACGGTTTCCACCTGCTCCTGCCCGATGATTTGCCCCAACATATACAACATGTAGGCGGCCTTGTAGTAGACATCAATTGTATAACTTTCGGCCGAGGTGGCCTGGGGATGGGGGACGATCGGTTGACGATTCTGAATCCGGGGGAGGGCGGTCCGGGAAAAGAAACGATGGAATTCAGGCTCACCGAATTTCTCTTTCACATACAAGGCTTCGGCGTAGATGTCGGTGCCTTCGTGCAACCAGAAATCGGCCCAGTCGTGAACCGTCATGGCGTTGCCAAACCATTCATGTCCCATCTCATGGAGCATGAGGAAATCGTATCCCAGGGCAGTATTTTTGTAATGGTTTCCATACGCATTGAGGGTTTGGTGTTCCATCCCCCAAAAAGGGCTTTCTGCCAGGCCGAATTTTTCCCGGTAAAAGGGATAGGGACCAAAGTGCCGGGCGTAAAATCGCAGCATGTCTTCCGCCTGGTCCAGGAGTTCGGAAGCACCGGCCGTGTCTTCAGGCAGGACGTAATATACCAGATCCACGGAATCGGGAGCGATCCCGGCCACCGTCCGGCTGATGACCCGGTAAGCGGCAATATTGACCGTAACATCGTAAAGGTTGATGGGGTAGCGGGTGGACCAGTACCAGGTTTTCCACCCCGGTGCTGTGGATCGAACACTGTCCAGCCGCCCGTTGCTGGCGCAGAGAAGCTCCTCCGGGACCGTTATCCGCAGGCTGACGCTGTCCGGTTCATCGGATGGATGATCCTTGCAGGGCCACCAGATCTTGGCGCCTTCTTCCTGACAGGATACGCCGATCCAGGGCCGTCCGGCGGCGTCCCGGGACCAAGTAAAGCCTCCGCTCCAGGGGGGACGATCCGCCGCAGGGGGAGTGCCCTGGTAGTGGATGGTGACCGTCCCTGTTTCCCCGGACTGCATGGTGCGGGACAGGGGAAGGTGTAGAAAATCACCGCTACGAATCACGCGTAGGTCCCGGGAATTCCACTCCGCCCCGTCTACCTGGTAGGAACGATATAAATTGAGCAGCAGCGTATCCAGAGAATCCCCGATGACGGTGAAATCGACCGTAACGGCTCCGGACAAGAAACGCCGTTCGGGATCAATGGTCAGATCCAGGCGATACTGATGGACATCGAACCGGCCTTGCAACGGTGGCAAGGGTCCCCCGGAAGTGGGGAGATCGGTATTTCCCGCCCATAAGATCCCCAGCAGCAGAAGAGGAAAACCCCATTGGTTCCTTGGGAGTCTTCCCAGTAGTTTTGTACGCTTTGCATTCATGTTCTCTTCCCGAAACTACATCCAAAAGGATACACCGTGCCGGAACTCCCCGAGGTTGAGACCGTAGTCCGGGTGATCCGGCCCCGGATCGAAGGACTGAGAATCCGTTCGATCCGCCGATTGAACGGCACCGCTTCCCTGTTCAACGGAGCCACGGAAGCGCAACTGAACCGACTGGTGAAAAACCAGCGTATCCGGGCGGTGACCCGTCGCGGAAAATATATCGTATTGGAACTGGAGCGGGGCGTGTTGCTCATCCATTTGCGCATGACCGGCCGGTTACTCTTCCGGAAAGGACCGGACGATCCGGAGCGACATTTTACCGCCCGGATCGATTTTCAGAACCAGGCCAGCCTCTGGTTCCGGGATATGCGCAAATTCGGGCGGATCACTTATTGCAGCGACCGGGAGAACTGGGAAGGCCGTCTGGGACCGGAACCGTTGTCAGATCAATTCACCCTCGACTGGCTCAGAGGGGAATTGAAACGCCGTCACCGGAAAATGAAAGCTTTGTTGCTGGATCAGTCCTTCTTGGCGGGATTGGGAAACATCTATGTGGACGAGGTGCTCTGGGCGGCCCGCATCCATCCGGAAACTCTTTCCCATCGGGTCTCCCAATCCAAAGCGGCCGCGCTGCACCGGGCGATCCGGAGCATCCTGCAGGCGAGCATTGACCACCAGGGAACCACTATCATCAATTTTGCATTTGGGGAGGGAAAGACAGGGAATTTCCGTTCATTGTTACAGGTGTTTGGACGAACGGGCAAGCCCTGCCCCCGCTGCGGCACGGCGATAAAAAAAGTCAGAGTGAATCAACGGGGAACCCATTTCTGTCCTGTCTGCCAGAAACGGTGAAAAAGGAATTCCAAGTTTACGATGACTCTCCATGGGTGTGTGTGATCATGATCACCAAATGAGGTCCGGCGCTCCCCTTTTTTCAGTTTTGGTTCCGCCAAGGATTTGGACCGGAGTCTGAATTAGTCGCTGGCGGTCAGGGCGGCCTGAGCCGCTGCGAGCCGGGCGATGGGCACCCGGTAGGGAGAGCAGCTGACGTAATTCAGGCCCACGGAGTGACAAAACTGAATACTGGCGGGATCTCCTCCGTGTTCCCCGCAGATGCCGACTTTCAATCCGGGACGGACCGACCGTCCTTTTTCCACCCCCATGCGTACCAGTTGGCCCACACCAGTGGTGTCCAGACTCTGGAATGGATCGTGGGTCAAAATTTTCTGTTGCAGGTATTCCGGCAGAAAACTGCCGATGTCATCCCGGCTGAAACCGTAGGTGGTTTGAGTCAGATCATTGGTGCCAAAGCTGAAGAATTCGGCCCGACGGGCGATTTCATCGGCCGTGAGCGCGGCGCGCGGCAATTCGATCATGGTGCCTACCAGGTATTCGAAGGTGGTTCCGGTTTCTTCCATCACCGCCGCTGCCATGTCCCGGACAATCTTTTCCTGGTGTTCAAATTCCGTCGCCGTCCCCACCAGGGGAATCATGACTTCCGGAAAAACCTGTTTGCCCTCCCCGGTGAGTTCTGCGGTGGCTTCGAAAATGGCCCGGGCCTGCATCTCGGTAATTTCCGGATAGGCGATGCCGAGGCGACAACCACGGTGGCCCAGCATGGGATTGAATTCATGCAGGTTATCGATGCGGGCCTGGATCACCTCCGGTTGCAATTTCAATTCCCCGGCCAGTTCCTCCACCTGTTCCGGTGTGAGATTGATGAACTCATGCAACGGAGGATCCAGCAGACGAATGGTAACCGGCAATCCTTCCATGGCGTCCAGGATTCCCTTGAAATCCTGGCGCTGAAAGGGCAAGAGTTCCATCACCGCCCGGCGTCGTTCTTCCCGGGAATCGGCCAGAATCATTTTCCGCATGGCCAGAATGCGCTGGGGATCGAAAAACATGTGTTCCGTGCGACAGAGGCCGATTCCCTGGGCGCCGAATTTGCGGGCCTGGGAGGCATCACCGGGACGATCGGCGTTGGTGCGCACCTGCAGGGAACGGACACCATCCGCCCATTGCATCAGTTGAGCATATTCGGTATTGGTTTCCGGATCAGCGTCGATCAGCGGTATCTGGCCGGCATAGAGGATACCCCGGGATCCGTTCAATGAGAGCCAGTCGCCTTCGTGGAAAGTTTGATCTTTCACCGTCAAGGTGCGACTCTCTACATTGATTTGCAGGGCGCCGCAGCCCACGATACAGCATTTTCCCCAGCCCCGGGCCACCAGAGCGGCGTGGCTGGTCATACCCCCTTTGGCCGTCAGAATCGCCGCCGCCGCGTGCATCCCGTGGACATCTTCCGGGGAGGTTTCTTCCCGGACCAGGACAACCCGCTTGCCATCCCGGGCCCAGCGCTCGGCGTCATCGGCGGTAAATACGATCTGACCTGTGGCGCCCCCCGGTCCCGCCGGAAGTCCGGTGGCCAGAACGGGGTTTTTCTTCTCCTCCAGGGGATTGAGCATGGGGTGGAGCAGTTCATCCAACTGTTTCGGCTGAACCCGAAGCAGGGCCGTCTGCTCATCGATAAGGCCTTCCCGGACCATATCTACCGCCATCCGGATGGCCGCCGGCCCGGTTCGTTTCCCGGTGCGGGTCTGAAGCATCCACAGCCGTCCGTCTTCGATTGTGAATTCAATGTCCTGCATATCCCGATAATGGGATTCCAGTTTGTTCCGGATCTCCACCAGTTGGCGGTATACCTCCGGCAGGAAGGTTTCCAGCGAGACGGAATCTTGTGTGTCGCCGGTCCGGGTGGTCTCATTCAGGGGATGGGGCGTCCGGATTCCGGCCACCACGTCTTCGCCCTGGGCGTTTTGCAGCCATTCGCCGTAGAACACGTTTTCTCCGGTGGCGGGATTGCGGGTAAAAGCCACGCCGGTGGCGGAGGTGTCCCCCATGTTTCCGAACACCATGGTTTGAACGTTCACGGCGGTTCCCCAGTCATCGGGGATTCCCTCAATCCGGCGGTAATGGACGGCCCGTTTGCCGTTCCAGCTTTGAAACACGGCCCGGATGGCGCCCCAGAGCTGATCCCGGGGATCATCGGGAAAAGGCACACCCAGCACGTCCTGTATCCGGACTTTGAATTGTTCCGCCAGGGTTTTCCACTCTTCGGCCCCAAGATCGGTGTCGGATGCATATCCGTGTTCGGCTTTGAAAGCTTCCAGGATTTGTTCCAGTTGTTTCCGGATATCCTGACCCTCTTCCGGTTCGATGCCTTCGGCCTTTTCCATAACGACATCGGCATACATCATGATCAGACGGCGGTACGCATCATACACAAAGGTGGGGTTCTGACTTTTACGAATGAGTCCGGGAATGGTGGCCGAAGTCAGGCCCACATTCAGCACGGTATCCATCATCCCCGGCATGGATTGCCGGGCGCCGGAGCGCACGGAAACCAGGAGTGGATTGTCCGGATCACCGAATCGTTTGTCCATGATGGCTTCCACCCGGCGCAGAGCGTCGTCAACCTGACGATATAATTCTTCCGGAAATTGTTTATTGTTTTCGTAATAGGCGTTACACATTTCGGTTGTGATTGTGAATCCGGGCGGAACGGGGATTCCCAGATTTGTCATTTCCGCCAAATTGGCCCCTTTGCCGCCCAGGGCGTTTTTCATTTCGGCGGTGCCGTCGGCATGACCGTCACCGAAGAAATACACGTATTTTGCCATGTGAAGTCCTGTTGGTTTGCAATGAGAAAAAGAAGGCCGTGAATTTATGGTCATCCCGGGGTACCCGGGTAGGCCGGAATCAGGAAAAGAACCGCCTGTACGAAAGGGCACCCGCAGGGGGGTACCTGTTGGGGGAAGCGAATGTTAGGGATGATGTACCCGAAACTGGTACTGAAAGATTCCAGTTTCCGGGTGGACCGGTATGAGCCGGAGAAAGGAGAGTTCGGGCGGATGTTCCAGACCGGGGAACAGGGGAATTCCCTTACCGAACAGGAGCGGATGGGGGGTGAGATAGAGATGGGTCAAGAAAGGGACAAACCGTGTATAGGTCCGGCCCCCGCCGATGACAAAGCACCGGGGAGCATGGACCTGTTGCAAGATGTTCTCCGGATCATCCGTGCGGTGAACGACGATGCAGGTTCGACCCTCCAGTTCCGTGGCCAGCGTGGCAAAGGTGTTGGAACCCATGATCACCGGAGATCCCAGGGTTTGTTCCTTGAACAGGGCCAGATCCCGGGACCAGGTGACCACTTCCCTTGAGGACCGGGCAATGTATCCGTCCAGGGTGACGGCGGCGATGGCAATGACATCCATGATAAAACGAGGGGCCCGCCATGGAGCGGACCCCGCACTCTACACCGGGCAGGTGATTATTCCCCTTCCAGAGGATGCCCTTCACTGTCGATCGATCCGGCAGCTACCAGGATCAGGTTGTCCAGATCGACATAGGTTTGGATGGCGTGGTTCACTTCCTCCAGGGTCAGCCGGTTGATGATATTCGGATACTCATCCAGGAAAGACAGATCGTGCCCCCGTTCCGCGTTGGTCAGGATCTGGGAGGCCAGGCCGTTGGTGGTGGCCAGTCCGACTTTGTAGGAACCGGTGATAGTATTCTTTTTCGCCTCCAACTCTTCCGGGGTAATCCCCTGGTCTTTCCACAGCTTTAGCTGTTCCTGAATCGCCTGAATGCCTTTATCGAGCAGACTGGGTGCAAAAGTACCCCAGGCAAACCAGTAGCCGTCGGCTTTGTTGTCCACACCTGTGAGGGCGCTGTAGGTCCCGTAGGTGAGTCCCTGTTGGTCCCGGACTGTGGACATGAGCCGGGCAGAAAAATTGCCGCCCAGGACATACACACCGAACATCAAGGGATAATAATCGGGATCGTCCCGACTGAGACCCACCGCCTGTCCGATGTATAAATCCACGCTGGTTTTGTCCCGGATCGTCAGGAACGATTTCCGGGGCTGATTGGGTCGGGCCCGATGAGGATCCGGTTCAAAGGTAACGGAGGACGTTTTCCAACCGGCGAATGCCCGTTGAACTTCCTGGGAAAAGGAGGCGTCGTCCACATCGCCCACGGCGGAGATCAGCACACTACCCAGACCATACACCCGGTCATGAAAGGCGCGCAGATCGTCTGTGGTGATACGTTCCACAGCGGCTATGGCGTCATCGGTGGACAATTTGTAATTGGGATGCCCCTCGGGATAGATAATTTGTGAAAAGGCCGTGGAGGCCTGGTTCCGGGTGCTTTCCTTGGCTCTCCGCAGGGAACCGATGGTCCGTTTTTTCACGCTTTCCAGATCGTCGGCATTGAACGCCGGTTCGCGGAGCTGTTCCGCCAGGAGAGACAGGACCAGCGGTACATCTTCTTTCAGACAGCGGGCGCTGAACCGGACCCGGTAGGTGCCGCTGCTGAAATTGATTTCGGCGCCCACCGATTCCAGTTGTTCGCTGATGTCGTATTTCGATTTGGATTTGGTACCCTGATCCAACATGGAAGCCGTCAAATCGGCCACCATGGGATTGTCTTCCGGGCTGTATTGATCGCCGCCCAGGAGACTGCCCTTGATGGTAACCACGTCCTGCACACCGGAATTCATGGTGAACAGTCGCAGGCCCGCCAGCGGCTCCGATTCCGTGATCTGGGACGCCAGGGTGGCGCCGCCCCCGGCGGCCGCTCCGGCCGCCAGTCCTTCCGGCCGCCAGTGATAAGGTTGATGGGCGCTGGTGATCTGAGACGGACCCGCTGTCATGTCGTCCCCGCCGGAATTGGATTCCGGAATAAAGATACCGGTCGTGCTCTGATCTTCCACCAGATAGGTTTGGGCCACCCGTTGTACGTCCGCCGGGGTGACTGCTTTGATTTTATCCAGGAAAGTAGTGTAATAGGTCCAGTCGCCGGCGGCGATGGCTTCGTTCAGATGAGAGGCAATGGAAAAACTGCCGTCCCGGCTGAAGGCTTCATCCGCCCGGATCTGGGCGATGGCCTTGGCCACCTCCTCTTCGGTCACCCCTTCTTCCTGAATCTTCCGGTACTCATCCAACACGATTTTTTCCACTGTTTCCGCGTCTGTGCCGGGGGTCAGAAAGACGTAGGTTACGAACAGGCCGTTGTCATGGAAGGGGTGATCGTCGATGAAAACATTGGTGGCCAGACCCTTGTCGACGATTGCCTGATAGAAACGGCTGGATTTTCCGCCGTTCAGGATCCGGGACAGGACCTGCAAGGCATACATGTCCGGGTGGAGGCCCTCCGGGGTCTTATGGGCGATTCCCAGAATCCCCGCTTCCCCGGTACGTTTGATGACCACCCGTCGCGGGCCTTCCTGTTTGGGTTCCGTAGTGTACATCACCGGTATATCATGCGGACTCCGGGGGATGACACCGAAGTAGTCGCGAATGAGACGGAAAGCCTCATCTTTCTGGAAATCACCGATTACGGTTACGGTGGCGTTATTCGGCCAGTAAAAGGTGTCGTAAAACTTTTTCAGCCGCTCGGTGGGAACATTTTCGATGTCGGAACGCCAGCCGATGGTGGAGTGATGGTAGGGGTGGGCCTGGTAGGCCGTAGCCCAAATGAGTTTGTCCAGAGCCTGATAGGGACTGTTTTCCCCGCGTTCAAATTCATTGCGAACCACAGTCATCTCCGGCTGCCGGTCTTCATCCTTGATGAAAGCATTGCGCATCCGGTCGGCTTCGATGGCCACGGCCCGTTCCAGATGTTCACTGGGCAACAGTTCAAAATAATTGGTGCGGTCACTCCAGGTGGTGGCATTGATCTGGGCTCCCACGTCCTGCAGAACCGTCCAGATGGGTTTTCCGTTCTCCTTGTTGAAGTTCTTGGACCCCTTGAACATCATATGCTCCAGGAGGTGGGTGGACCCGGTATACCCCACGGCTTCGTTTCGGGATCCTACATGGTAGGTCACCATGAAGGTGACGACGGGCGCGGAGTGGTCTTCCATCAGGAGGACCGAGAGATCATTGGATTTCAGTCGGTATTCGTCGATTCCCCCGGAAGATTTTACGTAGTCAAAAGCGTCCTCGGGAGGTCCGCTGGGTACGGTGGTGTTCATAAGCGCTTTATCCTTTACTGTGCAGGAGGTGAGAACAAACAATCCTACGAGAGTGAACAGGGACAGAGATTTCATGGTAATTCCTTTAGTGTTGCTCCTTGAATCCAGCGGAAAAATTACTTCCTTTCTGTCTATTGCTAAATGACAATTTTCACCGGAGTTCCCCGATAATTCAGTCGGACGGATGGGAAGAGATATATTCCGGCGCCCCGCTTTCCGGGAAGGGTGCGGCCCCGGGTTCCATCTGAAAAAAAGAGGGGGAGAGCAATCGAGTAATCCACACACCGGCCAGACTGGCGAAAAACAGGCCGGAAGTTGCCCGCAGAGCAGTCGCCACAGACCAGACTTCCGTGATCCAGCCCGCCGCCAGGGTCGAAAAAATGACCAGCAACCGGGTGACAATACCCAGAATCGTCTGGGCCCGGCCCATGATCCGGTTGGGAATGTGTTCCATCAAAATCGTACGCACCAGGATCCGGGCTGAATTGTTGGGAAGTCCCATGAAAAAATACAGGATCAGAGCAAACTCCAGACGGGTAGAGTCCGGGAGGAGAAAGCACATGGTCCCGGCCATTCCATAGGCGATCGCCAAAAACCGGTAACGGGAATACCGGTGCGCATAACGGAGCGTGAAAAAGGTGGACAGCAACGCCCCGACACCATATGCTCCGTCCAGCAAACCGAACCCCCGGGCGCCCAACCGCAAAATATCGGTGGACAGGGCCAGGGTGAGGACGGCCAGGGCGCCCCAAATAGCTACGTCGGCCAGCACGGCCGTCAACCCATAGAAGAAAACCAGCCGTTTTTCCCGGACAAACCGGAGTCCGCCGCGCAACAATTGAGGGATGGATTCATGCCCATCCTGCCGGAGTGCGGGACGAAACCGGGCCGATCCGATCAGGGCGGCGCTGATGAAATAGGAGGCGGCGTCCAAAGCCAGGGCCGTGTGTCCGCCCCAGGCGTGAACGACAAATCCACCCAGGGCCGAGCCCAGCAGCGCCCCCGTCTGATAGGAAGCAGACAGCAGAGAGTTGGCCGTCATGAACTGCCGTTCGGACACCAATTCCTGGGTAAAGGCGGCGGCCGTGGACCAGAAGACGGCACTGCCGGTACCCACCAGGAAACTCATCACGTACAGTTGCCAGAGGTGGAAGGCTCCCAGTAGATGGAGAAGGGGAATGGCCACCACCGATAAGCCCCGGAACAGGTCCAGGATGACCAGGAGATGTTTCCGGTTCATGCGGTCGATGATGGCTCCGGCCAGAAAGGCGAGGGCGAGTCCAGGGAGGGTGGATACAGCCACTATTTCTCCCACCGCCACCTTGGATCCGGTTTCTTCCAGAACGAGCCAGCCGGTGGCGATGAAATTGAATCCCCATCCGATCAGGGAAATGGTATTCCCGGCGAAAAAACGCAGGAAGACCGGATGTCGCCAGAGAGAGGGTTTCATGATATAAATAAGTTAGACCTGAGAGGAAAAACCTTCCAATTCCGGTTTGACAAATTATTTTGCATTTAACCCTGAAAAGGTTCTATTTTGCTTCGTTCGAGGACAAAATCCACCTTTCGAAATATTCGTGAACCATTCATCATAACGAAACAGGAGAAAATATGAACAAGACTATCAAACTCGTGGCCACGTTCCTGATCCTTGCAGTGGGA
>RFIZ01000088.1 GCA_003695105.1 Fidelibacterota bacterium | reverse complement strand
GTGGGCGACGATTTGGTCGATCTCCCGGTGATGGAACGGGTCGGGGTCCCCATTGCGGTGGCCAATGCCTATGATCCTGTGAAACAGATCGCTCTCTATACCACTCGGGCCGCCGGCGGCGAAGGGGCCGTCCGGGAAGCCATCGACTGGATTTTACGGCAACAAGGCCGCTATCAGAGCGCCCTGAAGCGGCTGAAGGAATCGGTATACACACGCTGAGAAGGGCGACCATGTACACCCGGTGGGTATTCCTGGGACTACTCTGGCTGTGGGCCGGCTGTTCTTCTTCGTCCCAACCGCTCCCGGAAGCCACCCGGGAAGGCCGACCCGACCAGGAGAGCTGGGACGTGACCATCACCCTTTCGGAGGGCGGCCGGGAACGGGCCGTTATCCGGGCCGGGCATTTGACCAAATTCAACGAACGCTACTATACCAATTTGGAGGACGATGTGATCGTGGATATGTTCAATGCCGACCGGCAGCACACTTTCCGGTTGTATGCGGACCGGGCCGAAGTGGACGAACGGGCCCAATTCATGCGGGCCATCTCGCACGTGGTGGTCCTGTCCGACAGCGGCGTGGATCTGGCCACCGATACCCTGTCCTGGGACCAGGATGAAAGCCTGGTCTATACCGACGATTCGGTGCGGGTCACCACCGAGGCGGGAGACACCCTCTATGGGGTCGGCTTCGAATCGGACGCCCGCCTGGAAAACTGGACCATCGAACATCCCACGGGAAGTACGGGACGGCGGTATGACCACTGATTCCGCCCGCCTTCGGGCCGCCGGCCTGTACAAACGATACGGCAAACGCTGGGTCGTGCGGGATGTCTCCGTACAGGTGGATAAGGGCGAAATCGTGGGATTGTTGGGTCCCAACGGTGCCGGAAAAACCACCACCTTTTACATGATCACCGGTATGATCCGTCCCCAGCGGGGAGCGATCTTTCTCAACCAACAGGAAATTACCGATTTGCCCATGTATAAACGGGCCCGGCTGGGTATCGGCTATCTGGCCCAGGAGCCGTCCATCTTCGGCAAATTGACGGTGGAAGACAATTTGAAACTGGTGTTGGAAATGACGTCTCTCAGCCGGAAGGAACAGAAACAGAAGCTGGAATCCCTGCTGGAGGAATTGTCGATTCAACGCATCCGCAAGAACAGGGGTCACAATCTGTCGGGAGGAGAACGGCGGCGGGTGGAGATCTGCCGCACCCTGGCCATGGATCCCGATTTCATTTTACTGGATGAACCCTTTGCCGGGGTGGATCCCATCGCCGTGGAGGACATCCAGTCCATTGTCTACAGCCTGAAAGACCGCCGGATCGGCGTGTTGATCACCGATCACAACGTGCGGGAAACCCTGTCGATTACGGACCGGGCCTACCTGTTATACGACGGGCAGATTCTGAAGACGGGCACTTCGGCCGACCTGGCCAATGACCCGGAAGCCCGGCGCCTGTATCTGGGAGAAAAATTCCGTCTGGACTAATGGCACGCCTGGAACAAAAACTGGTTCAGAAACAGACGCTGACCCCGCAGCAAATCCTGCAGGCCAGTCTGCTGCAGTTGAATTCCATCAACCTGGAAGCCCGGATTCTGGAAGAACTGGAAACCAATCCGGTGCTGGAGCCGTTGGACCCGGACCCGGCTCCGGAGACGGAAGAACCCCGGGAGGAGGACAATCCCCTCGACATCCCGGATGATTTCGAAGAATACGAACCGCCCAATCTCTATCCCCAGCCCAAGGAGCAACAGGATCTGCCCCTGCCGGAACAGAAAGATTGTATCGATTCGTTGCTGGACCAGTTGAATCTCTTCGACCTGACGGAAGAGGAGCGTCACCTGGCGGAAGAAATCCTTTGGAATCTGGACGACCGGGGCTATCTGGCCGTGGATCTGGAATTGATCGCCGACCGCTATGACCTGACCGTGGACGATTTGGTCCCGATCCTGGACGTCATTCACCAGTTGGATCCTCCCGGCATCGGCGCCCGGGACCTGCGGGAATGTTTGCTGATTCAACTGATGGAAGAACAGGATACCCTGGCCTGGCAAATCGTTCACGACTGTTACGACGATCTGGTCCATAAGCGCTACGAGGCAATCCAGAAGAAAACCAATTGCACCCGGGACGAGCTGGCGGTGGCCCTGGACCGGATCGCCCATTTGAATCCCAAACCGGGGGAAGGACTGGCCCAGACCCGGTCCGATGTGATCATTCCGGACCTCATCGTTCGGGAACAGGACGGTCACTGGATCATTCAGAACAACGACAGCGGCATTCCGGAATTGCGGGTGAATCCCGATTATATCGCTATGATGGAAGAACAGGGGGAAACGACGGGCGCCACCAAAAAATATATCAAGGAACGGATCGATTCGGCCAACTGGTTCATTCAGGCCATTCGTCAGCGCCGCCAGACCATGCGCAACGTCATGCGGGTCATCATCGAGCGACAGCCGGAATTCTTTCAGGGGCAGATTCATCGCCTGCGCCCCATGAAACTCCAGGACATCGCCGACGAACTGGGCATGGACATCTCCACCATCAGTCGTTCCACCCGGGGCAAATACGTGGATACCCCCTACGGCGTGTTCGAATTGAAATCTTTTTTCACGGAAGGCATGACCTTCTCCGATGGGCGCACGGTGAGCAACCATCAGATCAAACAAGCGTTGAAACAGTTGATTGAACAGGAGGACAAGCACCATCCCTGGAATGACGAACAACTGGTACAGGAATTAAAAAAAGTGGGTTACCCTGTGGCTCGACGGACCGTGGCCAAATACCGGGAACAACTGGGATTTCCCGTGGCCCGGCTGCGCCGTCAGCTGTAACCCGGAAAGGAAAACCAAATGGCAACCAAACGCATTATTATCGGGAACACGGAAATCAAAGTTCCCCTGCGACTGTTCACTCTGGGGGTATTGCCGATCGTGGTGATTGCCCTGGGTCTCTGGCTTTTGACCGGCATGTATACGGTCGGGCCGGATGAAGTGGGGGTGGTCCGGACCTTCGGGAAAGTGTCCCGGGTGGTGGGATCGGGTCTGCGTTTCCATGTCCCCTATCCCTTCGAAGTGGTGGATACCCCCAAAGTCACGGAAGTAAAACGGATCGAAATCGGGTTCCGCTCCATCGGCAACAATCAATACCGGAAGATCGACGAAGAAAGTCAGATGCTCACCGGTGATGAGAATATTGTCGATGCGGAATTGATCGTCCAGTACAAGATCAAGGACCCGGTGGCCTATCTGTTCAACTTTGTCAAACCGGAAATGACGGTGAGAGAAGCGGCGGAAGCGGCTCTCCGCACCGTGATCGGCCGGCACAAGATCGACGAAGCCCTCACCAGCGGAAAACTGGAGATCCAGGAAGAGACCAAGGAATTGCTCCAGTCCATTCTGGACAAATACCAGACCGGTATCCTGGTGGTGGCGGCCCAGTTGCAGGATGTATCGCCGCCCAAAGAGGTGGTGGACGCCTTCAAGGATGTGGCCTCGGCCAAGGAAGACAAGAACCGCATGATCAATCAGGCGGAAGGGTACCGCAACGACGTCATCCCCAAGGCCCGGGGAGAAGCCCAGGCCATGATCCGGGAGGCCGAAGGGTTCCGGGAAGCCCGCATCAAACGGGCCGAAGGGGACGTGGCCAAGTTCAAGGCCATCGTCCGCCAGTACAAACAGGCCCGGGACATCACCAAAAAGCGGCTCTATCTGGAAGCCATGGAGGAGATTTTACCCAACATCGAAAAATACATCCTGCCGGACAGTAAGTCAGGCAATTTGCTCAATCTGCTCCAGCTGGGACAGACCCCGAAAGGAGGTCAGCAATGAGACGAACGTTGATCGTACTGTTGATTGTGGCGGTGGTCGTCATCTGGTCCACCATCTTCAAAGTGGATGAAAAGGAACAGGTGGTGATTCTCCAGTTCGGGAAACCGGTCCGGACCATTCAGGATCCGGGTCTGAATTTCAAACTGCCGGCCCCCTTCCAGACGGCGGTGTTTTTCGACGACCGCCTGCTGGAATACGACGTTCCGCCGGAAGAGGTGCTGAGCCGGGACAAAAAGACCCTGATCGTGGACAACTATGTGCGCTGGCGCATCGTGGATCCCCTCAAGTTTCTCCAGACGGTGCAGGCGATTCCCACGGCGGTGACCCGGCTGGATGATATCATCTATTCGGAACTGCGGCGGGAACTGGGAACCCATGACATGGTGGAAATCATTACCCAGAACCGGGAATTGATCATGGATACGGTCACCAAGGCCAGTAACCGGGCCACCATGGACTATGGCATTCAGGTGGTGGATGTTCGGATCCGCCGGGTGGACCTGCCCAAGGAAAATGAACAGTCCATCTTCGCCCGGATGGAATCGGAACGGACCCGTCAGGCGAAACAATTCCGATCCGAAGGTTCGGAAGAGGCCCAGAAAATCCGGGCGGCCACCGACAAGGAAAAGACCATCATCCTGGCGGACGCGTATAAACAGAGTGAAGAAATCCGGGGTGAGGGAGAAGCCCGGGCCACGGAAATCTATGCCAAAGCCTATTCCAGCGATCCCGATTTCTACCAGTTTTACCGGACCCTGGAAGCGTATAAAAAAATCATCGATGAGAAGACCACTCTGGTATTGCCGGGGAATTCACAACTCTTCGATCTGTTAGAGCAGAAATAAAGGTACGGCATGAAGACTACCCGCATTCGTTCCACCACCATCCTGGGGGTCCGGCGCAAGGGGTCGGTGGCCCTGGGAGGAGACGGTCAGGTGACCTTCGGCGACATGGCCCTAAAACAGAAAGCGGTCAAAGTCCGGCGGATCGATGTTCACCGGAATAGCGTTTTGGGCGGGTTTGCCGGCGCGGCGGCCGACGCCATGACCCTGTTTGAAAAATTCGAACAGAAACTGGAAGAACATCAGGGAGACCTGCGCCGGGCCGTGGTCGAACTGGCCAAGGAATGGCGCCTGGACAAAGTCCTGCGCAACCTGGACGCCCTGCTGGCTCTCATGGACCGGAAACACAGTTTCATCGTTTCGGGGGACGGGAATGTGATCGAACCGGACGGCCCCATCATCGCCATCGGTTCCGGCGGCGGCTATGCCCAGGCGGCCGCCACGGCGTTTCTGGCCTCCACCTCCCTGTCCGCCGGTGAAATCGTGAAAAAATCACTCCGGATTGCCGCCGACCTCTGTATCTACACCAATGACAGTTTAACGGTACTGGAGTTATGATGGAGGCGTTGACACCCAAACAGATTGTCCGGGAATTGAACAAATATATCGTCGGTCAGCAGCGGGCCAAACGGGCCGTGGCCATCGCCCTGCGGAATCGCTGGCGGCGGCAGCAGGCCCCGCCCTCCATCCGGGATGAAATCCTGCCCAACAACATCATCCTGATCGGCTCCACCGGGGTGGGCAAGACGGAAATCGCCCGGCGCCTGGCCCATCTGGCCCACGCTCCCTTCATCAAGGTGGAAGCCAGCAAATTCACCGAAGTGGGCTATGTCGGCCGTGACGTGGAATCCATTGTCCGGGACCTGATGGAAGTGGCGGTGAACATGGTGCGGCAGGATCTGGAAGCCCAGGTGCGGGACCGGGCAGAACAGCTGGCCCGGGACCGCCTGTTGGACCTGTTGTTCCCCCTGGAAGACACGGTGAAACACCGCAGTCCGGAACAGGAGGAACGGTACCGCCGCAACCGGGAACGCCTCCTCAAAAAACTGGATGAGGGCGAATTCGAAGAGCGGATGGTGGAACTGGACGTGCCCCGGGATTCCCTGCCCATGATGCAGGTCTTCGGCATCAGCGGGATGGAAGACATCGGCCTCCAGTTGAAGGACATGATGTCCAACCTCATGCCGGGCCAGAAAAAACGCCGCAAATTCACCGTCCGGGAAGCCCGGGAAGTGTTGGTGGAACTGGAAGCGGAGAAACTCATCGATCAGGATGAGGTGGTGCGGCTGGCCAAAGACCGGGTGGAAAACAATGGCATCGTCTTCCTGGATGAAATCGACAAAATCGTGGGCGGCAACGGCGGCACCGGCCCCGACGTGTCCCGGGAAGGCGTCCAGCGGGACCTGCTGCCCATCGTGGAAGGGAGCAGTGTTCCCACCAAATACGGCATGATTGCCACCGACCATATTCTGTTCATCGCCGCCGGAGCCTTCCATGTGTCCGCCCCCTCCGACATGATTCCGGAACTCCAGGGCCGGTTCCCCATCCGGGTGGAGATGGACCATCTCACCAGCAAGGATTTCGTCAAAATCCTCACCCATCCCAAATCAGCCCTGATCAAACAGTACCAGGCGTTGCTGGAAAGTGAGGGTGTGACGCTCAAGTTCGAACCGGCGGCCATCCAGACCATCGCCCGGATCGCCACCGACGTGAATCAGCGCACCGAAAACATCGGCGCCCGCCGTCTGCACACCATCATGTCCACCCTGCTGGATGATTATCTCTTCGATACCAAGGCCCTGCGGGGACAATCGGTGGTGATCACCAGGGAGATGGTGGAAGACAAACTGACGGACATTGCCGAAGACGTGGATTTGAGTCGCTACATCTTGTAAAGGAGACCACATGAAACGGGATTTTATCCATATCACGGATTTTACGACGGAGGAGATTCTGGCCACCCTGGATCTGGCGCAGGACGTCAAGGAACGGTTTCACCGCCGGGAGACTTTTCATCCCTTTGCAGGCCGGTCCCTGGCCATGATTTTCGCCAAACCCAGCGCCCGGACCCGGGTGTCCTTCGAAACCGGCTTCACCTGGATGGGGGGGCACGCCCTCTACCTCAGTCCCAACGACATCGGGATCGGCAAACGGGAGGCGGTGAAGGATATCGCCCGGGTGTTCAGCCGCTATAATGATCTGATCATGGCGCGGTTGTTTGCCCACCGCCACATGGAAGAACTGGCGGAACACGCCACCATCCCGGTGGTGAACGGTCTCACGGACTACAACCATCCCTGTCAGATCCTGGCTGACCTGTTCACCATCCGGGAACACCGGACTCACCTGCGGGAATTGAAAGTGGTCTACGTGGGCGACGGCAACAACATCGTCCATTCCTGGCTGCGACTGGCGGCCCGGCTGCCACTGGAATTTGTTTGCGCCTGCCCGGAAGGATATGAACCGGATCCGGAGACGGTGGCTCTGGCGCGACAGAATCCCGACTCGTCCGTCTCCATCGTGCATACCCTGGAGGAAGCCGTGGCGGGAGCCGACGTGATCTATACCGATGTCTGGGCGTCCATGGGACAGAAGGAAGAAGCGGAGGAGCGGGCCCGAATCTTCCGGTCCTTCCAGGTTACGGAGGCGGTGATGGAAAGCACCGGAAAAAAGACCCTGTTCATGCACTGCCTGCCGGCGGAACGGGGCCGGGAAGTCACCGACGGTGTGATGGAAGCGCCCTATTCCATCGTCTTTGACGAAGCCGAAAACCGGATGCACGTCCAGAATGCCATCCTGCTGAAACTGGCGGGACTGGGCTGATGGCCTACGGGCGCTGGAAGTCGCTGGACCAGGTAGAACGCTACGCCCGGAAGCGGTACAGCAAACTGGATCAACGTCTGGTGGACAGACGGGAAAAAGCCCTGGTGCGGTCCCTGTTACAGTCATACGGCATCACCGGGGATGTGCTGGACCTTCCGGTGGGATACGGCCGATTTCAGCCGTTGCTCAGGGAATTCGGGACGGTGTATGCCGGCGACTGGGGCTTCTTTCCCGCCGTCTATGCCCATGAGCGGCTGGGCACGGCCCGTCTTTCGGTAACCTGCGACGCCCAGTTCGTGCCGTTTGGGAACAATACCATGGATCTGGTATTCTGTTTTCGTCTGATGCAACACATGCACGTCCGGGAGGAGCGGGTCCGTATCTATCGGGAACTGGGCCGGGTGAGCCGGCGGTGGGTGCTGGTTTCGGTGTATCTTCAATCGGTGTTTCACACCGTCCACCGTACACTCTTTCCCCAGCCTTCACGGATTACCTTTTTACGCCGGTCGGAATTCGAAACCGAACTGGCAGAGGCGGGACTCCGCCTGGTGGCTCTCCGGTCCGTTTTGCCGGGACTCCACGGGCACCGGATAGTGTTAGCGCAGCTTTCTTAACCGCGCTTGAACCTGTTTCCGGCGCCGGCGCCGGGTGCGGTAGCGCGCCCGCATCAACCGGTACTGGTCCTCCCAGTCGACGGACAGACGGCTGGTGTCCCGGTAGGCTGTCCAGAAGTGAGCGGTGATGGTGGCGGAGAGCTGATCCGGGAAATGAATCTTTTTCAAATCTTCCAGACGCTCCTGGACCGTCAGCCGGCGACGCCTGCGGGCCCGGTTCAGATCGACGATATAGATGGAACCGTCCTCCGCCACCAGGAAATTTCCCGTTGTGAGATCCCGGTGCTGAATACCGGCCCGATGCATGCGGGCCAGAGCGGTACCCAACCGGTCCAGCAGAACCGGGATATGCTCACGGTTGCCTTCCCGAAGTATTTGACGCAGAGAGCGGTGAGGGTGGATAGCCCGGGTCAACAACACATTTTCAAAGATGAAACCCCGGTGACGGCGGGTGTACGTCCAGATCGGTTCCGGGGTCGGAACCCCGGCCGCCAGCAATGCGCGGGCGATCTTCCAACTGGTTTCGGCCCGACTGGGAAAGGTGGGACTGAACGAAAAATGGAGGGGATGACGCCAGCCGAAATATTTGACCACCCAGGCCTCCGGTCCGTCGACAAGCAGAGCCACCAGATTGGGCGTGCGGTCATAGACGTAACGGGCCCGGGCTTCCAGGGTGTCCCGGGACAGAAAATCTTCGGCCTTCCATCCGGCCGGCAACGATCCGGCGGTGGTCTCACCGCTGGCGAAAGTGATCATCGCTCCCCCTCCCGGATCAGGGTTCCCAGTGGATGTCGTACGTGCGGTAGGAAATCTGGTCCGGATCGGGGATGGCCACTTCGATGATGAAGGCGGCCTGTTCTCCGGGGTCGATGGACGTGTCGGATATCACCCCGTTGTCGAAGGTGGTTTCCTTGCCCTGGACGAAGGACGAATCCCGAACCAGCAGGTTGGTAGTGGCGGTCCAGTAATTGGCGATCACCCGCACAAAATGGGCCGGACGTTCGCCGTTATTGATGACCGTGCCCCGGATGAGTTCGTGATCGGGATATTCGGTGCGTACCGGTTCCCCCGCCAGTTCCAGGTGAGCCGCCAGGGGTTCGTTCTCATCGATCTTGACCACGAATTTCCTGTCCAGCACCAGTCGCCCGATGGGTGTGGCCACCGTGAGTTGATCCGGCTG
>RFIZ01000087.1 GCA_003695105.1 Fidelibacterota bacterium | reverse complement strand
ATATCGGTTACGACACCGGCGCCGACGGTATGACCGCCTTCACGAATGGCGAACCGCAGCTCCTTGTCCATCGCAATCGGCGTGATCAATTCCACCGTCAATTCCACCTGATCTCCCGGCATCACCATCTCCGTCCCCTCCGGCAAGGTCGCCACGCCCGTCACATCCGTCGTCCGAAAATAAAACTGCGGACGGTATCCATTGAAAAACGGCGTGTGCCGGCCCCCTTCATCCTTCTTCAACACGTACACATTCGCCTTGAACTTCGTATGGGGCGTGATCGAACCCGGCGCCGCCAATACCATCCCGCGCTTCAATTCATTCTTATCAATCCCGCGCAACAACAATCCCGCGTTGTCTCCCGCCTGACCTTCGTCCAGGATCTTCCGGAACATCTCTACACCCGTCACCGTCGTCTTCTTGTGCATCCCCATCCCGACAATCTCTACCTCATCGCCTACCTTGATCACTCCGCGCTCGATCCGGCCCGTGCCAACCGTCCCACGGCCCGTAATACTGAACACGTCTTCCACCGGCATCAAAAACGGCTTGTCAATGTCACGCTTCGGCTCCGGTATGAAATCATCACAGGCCTGAACCAATTCCACAATGCTCTTCGTCTTCTCCGGATCCGTCGGATTGTTCAACGCCTCCAGGGCGCTCCCCTTGATGATCGGCGTCTCATCTCCCGGAAATTCATATTCGTTCAGCAAATCACGCAGCTCCATCTCCACCAGCTCCAGCAACTCCGGATCGTCCACCTGGTCCGTCTTGTTCATGTACACCACAATACTGGGCACATTCACCTGACGGGCCAGCAACACGTGCTCCCGCGTCTGAGGCATGGGACCGTCCGCCGCACTCACCACCAAAATCGCCCCATCCATCTGGGCCGCACCCGTGATCATGTTCTTGATGTAGTCCGCGTGCCCCGGACAATCCACATGGGCATAATGTCGCTTCTCACTCTCATACTCCACGTGCGCCGTCTGAATCGTGATCCCGCGCTCCCGCTCCTCCGGGGCGTTGTCAATCGAATCAAACGTCCGCACCTCCGCCAAACCACGGGCACTCTGCACCAGCGTGATCGCCGCCGTTAACGTCGTCTTCCCATGATCCACATGCCCGATCGTCCCAATGTTCACATGGGGCTTCGATCGCTCAAACTTCTCTTTTGCCATAGGGTTTACCTCTCCTTGTTTCCGATAAGAAAAGAGCCTACGACCGGACTTGAACCGGTGACCTCTTCCTTACCAAGGAAGTGCTCTACCGACTGAGCTACGTAGGCACTTCTGTCAATGAACGTTTCCTGCCTGCATCTCTGCAGACAGGGCTTTGCATCCGCATCCAGTTCAGGAAGGGCTGGAGCGGGCGACGAGATTCGAACTCGCGACCCTCAGCTTGGAAGGCTGATGCTCTACCAACTGAGCTACACCCGCAGTGTGGGGAGAGAAGGATTCGAACCTCCGTAGGCGTACGCCGGCAGATTTACAGTCTGCTGCCATTGACCGCTCGGCCATCTCCCCGATAGGTTGGTTTTCAAAAAACTTCCTGGAGCCACCGAAGGGATTCGAACCCCCGACCCACTGATTACAAATCAGTTGCTCTACCAGCTGAGCTACGGTGGCAAATCATTGGATGGAGTCCCCCGGCTGTGGCTGAGTTTCCTTGTAGGGAATCCCCTTCGGAGCCAAGTTGTGAATTAGCGGATAGCAAAGCCAACGAATTTAGCCCCAAATAAAAAATAGGTACAATAAAATTATTACAGTTTTTTTACATCTGTTGACCGTAAATTAACCGGCTTTCCACCGGTGACAGCAGAGAAATGGACTCCCCTACCGGGGAGTAACCACCGGCCCCTTGGGTGTATCCTTCACTTCCCAGCCCAATGCCCGGATCCGTTCCCGGAGAGTATCCGCCTTTGCCCAGTCTGTTTCCGTACGCGCCTGCTGTCTTTGCTCCACCAATTCCTGCACATCGACCGGTATTGCGGTGCGGGTTTCGGACGGCAACCAGTCCATGATTTCATTCACCAGGAACAAGGTATCCAATCGCCGGCGTACCTCTTCCGCTGACAGTTGGCTGTGATCCAATTCCTGATTGGTTTTCCGCATCCAGTCGAAAAAGACGGCCAGCGCTTCCGGGACATCCAGGTCATCGTCCAGAGCATCTAAAAAAGCCTCCCCGACAGGGGTCAGCGGGAGTTGTTCCGGAGGACGGTAGGCCGGGTCGATCTCCATCAGTCGACGATAGAATCCCGCCACCCGTTTCACTACCTGGGTTGCCTCCCGGAGTCGGTCCCAGGAAAAATTCAGTTTAGAACGGTAATGTCCGTTCAACAGGACATAGCGGATGGCTTCCGGCGGATAGCCCTCCTTCAGTACATCATCCAGTCGATAGAAATTCCCCCGGGATTTACTCATTTTTCCGCCCTCAATCAACAGATGTTCCGAATGGAGCCAGTACCGGGCAAATCCCTGGCCGCTGGCACATTCCGCCTGGGCAATTTCATTTTCATGATGAGGAAATATATTGTCCACCCCGCCACAATGAATGTCGAACTCTTCCCCCAGGTACTTGGTGGACATGACGCTGCACTCGATGTGCCAGCCGGGACGTCCCTTTCCCCAGGGAGAGTCCCACGCCACCGCTCCATCCTCCGGTTTCCATCCCTTCCAGAGAGCAAAGTCCATGGGCGCATCCTTGGTGTAATCGTCGGACTGGATCCGTTCCGTGGATTGCATTTGATCCAGGTTCAGCCGGGCCAGTTTTCCATACCCGGGGAAGGCCTGAATCGAAAAATAGACCGATCCGTCATCGGTGGGATACGCGTACCCACGCTCCACCAGTTTTTGGATCGTGGCGATCATATCGCCGATATGTTCGGTGGCCCGGGGGTAGCGGTCTGCCGGTCGTATTCGCAACCGCTTCAAATCGGCAAAAAACCGGTTGGTATATCGGGTAGTCAATTCGGTGAGACTCACCTGTTCTTCCCGGGACCGGCGAATGGTTTTGTCATCCACATCCGTGATATTCATGACATGGAGTACCTGGTGCCCGCGGACGGTTAAAAACCGTTTCAATACATCCTCGAACAGGAAGGTTCGAAAATTACCGATGTGAGCCTGATTGTAGACGGTGGGACCGCAGGTATAGAGCCGGACTTTCCCTTCCTCCAGCGGGTGGAAGGGCTCTTTTTTTCTGGTCAGGGTGTTATAAAACCGGATTGCCATGAGATTTCTTCAATTTCCGCAAATATCTGGGATCGATTTGAACCGAGATGGCCGTCCGGATGGCATCGATCCGGATCACGATGTGGTTGCGGGCGGCTCTCCGGATGACGATTCCCTGCAACCCCCGCATGGGACCCCCGATCACTTCGGCCTCATCCCCTTCGACAAAATAGTCCTCGGTTTCCGGGAGGTCCTCCCCTTCCAACATGATGCGCACCGATTCGATCTGTTGTTCGGGTACCCGGGCGATTTCCTGGCCGTGTTTCACGATGTGGTGAACCCCGGGAGTTTGCAGCACATAGAGGGAATTCTTCAATTCGATCCGGGCAAAGATATAACTGGGAAAGAGCGGCATATCCACCCATTTCATGCGGTCACTCCACCGCCGTTTTCGCCTCACGAGAGGTAAATAATGCTGGATCATCCGCTTCTCGAATTCCGCCATCACCTTTTTTTCATGGCGCGGTTTGGTATAGACCGCTATCCAGGTTTCTTTATCCATGTAACGCCAGGTCTACCATGTTTTGTACCAAGGTTTCAAAATCCATTCCCGCTGCCGCCGCTGCTTTGGGTACCAGACTGGTGGCGGTCATTCCCGGGAGCGTATTCATTTCCAGACACCAGGGATTTCCCTCCGGATCCAGCCGAAAATCGATGCGGGCATAGTGCCTGCCCCGACAAAGATGAAACATGCTTTCCGCCAGTTTCTGGATGCGGCGCGTCTGTTCTTTGGACAGGTCGGCCGGGCAGTCATAGGTACTCATACCCGAAGTATATTTGCAGTCATAATCATACAGACCGTGGGACGGTTTGATCTCCACAATGGGAAGGGCTCGGCTATCCAGGATCGTGACGGTCAGCTCCCGCCCCGGAATGAAACGTTCCACCAGGACGCCGCTGTCCGCAGCGAAAGCGGTATCCAGGGCCTGTTTCCAGTGTCGTTTTTCCTCCACTACCGTAAGGCCGATGGTACTGCCCAGACTGTTCGGTTTTACCACCACCGGCAGGTCCAGGGGAATTTCCTCCGCGTTGGGGGACGTGAGATATACCCACTCCGGTGTGGGGATGCCAAACCGGGATATCACTGCTTTGCTGAGGTGTTTATCCATACAGAGCGCCGATCCCAGGGGACCCGTGCCCGTAAAGCGTACTCCCATCTCTTCCAATACAGCCTGTACCTGCCCGCTTTCGCCGTCACCACCGTGCAGGGCCAGGAAGACCAGGTCCGCCGACTGAAACCGGTCCTGATATTGAAAAATATTTCCCGTGTAATCGATGGCCTGCGGTCGATGCCCCAGTGATACCAGGGCGTCGGTGATGGCGGCGCCGGAACGGAGGGATACTTCCCGTTCCGGAGAGGTACCCCCCATCAAAACAACGATGTCAATCGGTGCGGGACGCAAGTAAACTCGCTCCTTCCAGTAAATTTTTGACGACAAATGTAGGAGGCTGGACCAATTGAGGCAAAGTCTCCTTCCCCAGACCGGTCTGCACCAACATGGTGTCCATGCCCAGGGATTGTCCGGCCAGAATATCCGATACCGCATCACCGATCATGATACAATTCCGCAAATCGAGGCCGAATTCCCGGGCGGCCTCCAAAAACATTCCCGTTCCCGGTTTCCGGCGGGGAGTAGCCCGGTCCGGATGGTCTGTGCAGACATAGATTTGTTTCAAATCGAGGCCGTGTTGCTCAAACTGACTCCGGATATACCGGTGGATGTCCTCCAGGCGGTCCGGGTCAATGATTCCCCGACCGACTCCGGATTGATTGGTGACGATGCAAAACGAAAATTCCTTCAGTTTTTCCAGAGCCGGCAAGGTAAACGGATAGAAGCGGAAATCGGCCAGAGCCGCAATATATCCGGGGTCCGGATTGAGGGTCCCGTCCCGGTCCAGGAAAATCATTTCATACTTCATACGCCAGAGCCCCGATTCAGGTCGGAAATCCGGACTGAAGATTGGATGAAATACATGGCACCCAGGACGACATAGGGCAGGGTTCCGATGGCATGCAACAGGATGGCCACGGCCTGGGACTGACTGAGCGGAATGGAAAACATGGAATTCAGGACCAATACCGCTACGGCATGATAAGTACCGACATATCCCGGGGCGGCCGGAATCATGATCGAAAAGGTAGTGGACATCAGCAGAACCCCAATCTGGACCCACGACAGGTGAATTCCCACGCCCCGTGTGATCAGCCAGAGGGATCCATAGTAAATCCCCCATAGATACACGGTGTGGAAAGACAGACCGAGACGATTGGGATTGTTGCGCAGGGTCAAAAGACCGTCAATCAACCCCTGAACAAAGGTATTGATCCGTTGCAACCAGGGATGGGGAGATTCCCACCGTTTTAATAATCGTTGTACCCGCAAAAAGGGACCTGGTATCCACACCACGAACACAAAGACGATCAGAATCAGACCGATCACCAGCCAGGCGCTGCGATTCATGGCCATCGAAAAGGGGTAGAGGGCCGTGAACAGTGCAATCACCAGAATGAATCCCACCAGATCCAGAATCCGCTCCAGAATAATGGTACTTACGGATTCATCCAGTTGAACCGACTCTTTTGTGGTGATGTCGTACGCCCGGAGAGCTTCGCCCAGACGAAAGGGCAGGACTGAATTGCCAAAATAGCCCACCATGGCGCTGGCAAACAGCCGATGGGTCCGCACGGCAGGGCGATTCAGGAGGAGTTTCCAGCGCTGGGCCCGCACCCAAACACTATAGATCATTAGCAGGGAGGCCGACGACACCAGGGGAAGATTCACCGCCGTCAGGTAGGTGAGCAACGCTGACACGTCCAGTTGGCGAAAAGCAAACAGCAGTCCTATCACGCTGATGCCAATGCCGAAGATCAATTTGATCATTCTACTCACGGAGATCGATCACTTCCCAAGGAATCCCATTGAGTTCGGCCGGACGCCTGGCCGGAGAACGGGCGGAGTCCACGCGAACCGTAAAGGATGTTTCCGGATCATACTGTACCTTCACCTGTAGGGGCCGGTAGTCGGATTTACGGATTTGAACGGTCCCCGACAGACCTTCATCGGGGATCTCAAAGGGAACTTCCCACCTCGAAGCATCTTCCCGGGGCGGCAGGGTCGTCACCCGGCTGAAATCTCCGGAGAGCAGCTGAAAGATATTGAACACGTCCCAGTCATAACTGTCCACTAACACCTGTTTCGTGGCAAACCGGTAGGTGCGGATGGTATCCTGACGGACTTCCACGTATTCCCGTTCCGTCAACACACCGATCCATTTTGCGGCGAACAGAATCACCTCGCCCGCTTCATTCCGGACGTCGTCATATTGGCGTTGACGGATCGTTCCTGTCAGCACCCGTCCCTCAGGCGGATGCAAATAAGCCGTCAAACCGGTGAGGGGCTCCTGTGCCAGGACTGGGACGCCGATTCCGACAAGAATGAGTCCCCGAATAAGGCGGGCTGGAAACAAAACTACTCGATACTCAGCAAATAGGATTCATCCACCAACACTTCCCGCGCCTTGCTGCCGGTAAACGGTCCCACCACTCCGAGTGCTTCCATTTCATCGATCAGGCGCGCCGCCCGGGAGTACCCTACTTTCAACCGGCGCTGTAACAGGGAAATACTGCCTTGTTGATGCGTCACCACCAGACGGATGGCATCTTTCAGCAATTCGTCTTCCGATCCTCCGGTCTCTCCTCCCGGTCCGGTGACCGCCACCTCCCGGATACTGGCCAGCTTGAGTTCCTCCGCCTGGGGCTGTTGACTGATATATTTCATGATGGCTTCGATTTCGTCCAGACTTAAAAAGGCATTATGCAGCCGAACCGGTTCCGAGCTGCCGGGTCCCTGATAGAGCATATCTCCCCGTCCGATCAGTTTCTCCGCCCCGGGCGTATCCAGAATCGTCCGGGAATCGATCTTGGTGGCGACCTGAAACGCAATCCGGGCCGGGAAATTGGCTTTGATGACCCCGGTAATCACATCCACCGATGGACGCTGGGTGGCGATGACAAGGTGAATCCCCACGGCCCGGGACAATTGAGCCAGTCGGGCAATCGGTTGTTCCACATCTTTGGCACTCAGCATCATCAGGTCCGCCAATTCATCGATAATCAGAACAATATAGGGTAAGATGGGTTCCTTCTTTTTCCGGGCCCGTTCATTGTATTCCCCGATATTGCGCACCACGGCATCGGATAGGACATTGTACCGGCGATCCATTTCCTTTTCCAACGCCCGCAGCGCCAGGATGGCATTCTCGGTCGAAGTCACGATCGATTCGTCAATGTCTTCCAGTCCCAGCAGATGATATCCTTTGAGGGCCCGGTACAGGGACATTTCCACCTTCTTGGGATCGATGATCATAAATTTGATTTCATCCGGCGTCGCCTGGTACAGCAAGGAACAGATAATCGTATTCAGGCAAACCGATTTGCCGGATCCCGTGGTGCCGGCGATCAACAGGTGGGGCATTTTCGCCAGGTCCAGAATGGCGATTTCTCCGGACGTCGTTTTTCCCACTGCCAGAGTCAGCAGGGAGGTGGCCTGGGCGAATTTCTCCGAATTGATGACCGATTTGAAGTAGACGATTTCCGGATTGCGGTTGGGGATCTCGATTCCCACCGATGATTTCCCCGGAATGGGAGCGATCACCCGGACCCGGCTGGCTTCCATCACCCGGGCCAAATCGTCCGCCAGAGCCACGAATTTGTTCACCCGCACGCCTTCCGCCGGTTCCACTTCGAACAGGGTGATCACCGGTCCCGGATGGACATTGACGACTTTCCCTTCCACTCCGAAGGTGGCCAGGGACTGGGCCAGAAAATTGGCCCGTTCGATCAATTCTTCCTTGTTCTGGGCGTCATCGATACGGGGCGGAGTGACCAGCAAATCGGTCGTGGGTAACTGGTAGGTGCGGCGGGGACGATTTCGTCCTTTGACCGCATCCAGATCCACTTCCTTTTCCTGAACCATTTCTCCCACTTCGATCTCATCGGCGGAGGCGGTTTCTTCCATTTCCGGTTCGGGAGGAAACAATTCCGGCTCCGGTGGATGTTCCCTGTCGGTCTTGCGCTCCCCGGACTGGGCCAGACGCACAATTTCGCCGGGATCCAGTTCCTCCGGCGCGTCGGCTGTCCCGGATGACGACTGCGGATTTTCCGCTTCCGAAAAGCGGGTTTCCAGCCGTTTGCGCAATTTTTCAGTATGTTCCCGCCGGGCCTCTTCCGCCAATTGTTTCGCCCGCTGGTCAGCCCGGCGTTGCCGCCAGGATTGATAGCGCTCCTTCAGCCACAGAAAGGGCGTATAAAAATTGGCGGCGAAATACCCCCGGGCCAGGATCAGCCAGCCGGCCAGAACGAGGATCAGCAGGCCCGGCAGCCCGGCAAAGTCCCGAATCAGGGTGGCGGTCAGAGAAGGCCAGAGACCACTCACGAGCAGGGCCCGGTGGGACTGGGGGTAAAAGACCACTTGTACGGTCCCTACGGACAGAGCCAACCAACCCAGACTCGCCAGGAAATAGAGGGTATGGCGAACCACGGGTCCCCAGGGTCGATGGGTAAAGAAAACCCACCCCCACACAAATCCCACCAATGGAAGCAGATAAGCGGTATAACCCAGAGCGATTTTGATCAGACTGTAGGCGATGCCCACACCGACGATTCCCATGGGATTTTGAATCCGGATGTACTGGGAAATGGTCGGTTCCTCCGCCGGATGAAACCCAAGCAGACTCACCAAGACCAATAGCGTACAGGCCAGGATCAGGATTCCGGCAATTTCGGCGCGGCGGTTCATCAGAAGAGGCGAGGATGTTCTTTTTTCATGGCTTGATACCACTCCAAAAACAGACCCAGCCCCTCCGAAATCGTCGTCTGGGGAGTATAATCCAGCCGGGAGTGGGCGCGACTGATATCGGCAAAAGTCTGCTGGACGTCTCCCGGCGGCAGCTCCTGATAGTCCAGGCGCGGTTCCCGACCCGTCAGTTCGGCCAGGATTTCAATCAATTCTCCCAGTTTCACCGGTTCCGAATTCCCCAGGTTGTAGATGGCAAACGTGTCTTCATGATGCAGGACATTCCACAAGCCGGCGATGATATCATCGATGAAGGTATAGTCCCGGGCGGTGGATCCGTCTCCGTAGATCGGGATGGGCCGGTTCCGGTAGAGGAGACGCACGAATTTGTGAATGGCCATCTCCGGGCGTTGCCGCGGTCCATACACGGTGAAAAACCGGAGCAGGGCCATGGGAATCCCGTAGAGATGGTGATAGGTATAGAGCAACACTTCGCCCATTTTTTTGGTCGCACCATAGGGGGAAATCTGACGGTCCACGTTGTCGTCTTCGGAGAAGGGAACTTTTTCGTTGTTGCCGTAGACGGAGGATGAGGAGGCGAACAGGAATTTTTTCACCGGAAACTGGCGTACCACATCCATCAGCACCTGAGTTCCCCGGATATTGACATCCACATAGAGCGACGGGTTTTGAATGCTGGGCCGCACGCCCGCCATGGCCGCCAGATGTACTACGTAGTCCGGCCGGGTTTTTTCCATCACCGCCTGCAGAAAGGCCCGCTGGCGGATATCGCCTTTTTCGAAGCGGAAGGATCGGTACCGGGCCAGCTCTTTCAGGTTCAGGGACTTGATCAGGGGACTGTAGAACGGATTCAGATTGTCCACCGCCACTACCCGGTACCCCCCCTGCAACAGGCGCTGGCAGAAATGGGAGCCGATGAATCCGGCTCCCCCGGTGACCAAGACGGTTTCTTTTCGTTTAGAGACCATGTTCAACCAAACTCCAGAAATAATTTAAGCTGAAAAAATCAGAACCGAAGGGACGGATTTCCACTACCCACGGGACCTCCCTCCCCCTACGAATGCAGACTTCCGGATGTATAAAACGGAGGTTTGACCACGGTTGCCGCCAACCGTTTTCCCCGTACATCGATTTCGATCTCCGTTCCGGATTTCGTCCAGCCCCGGGCCACATACGCCAGACCGATCCCTTTTCCCAATGAGGGCGACTGGCCGCCGGAGGTCACCCGACCGATCTGCTCCGACCCGGAATACACATCGTATCCGTGGCGGGGAATACCCCGTTCCTGCAATTCAAAACACACCAGTCGACGAGTGATATGTTCCCGGGCTTCCCGTAGCGCGTCCCGGCCTATGAATTCGCCTTTGTCCAGTTTCGTAATCCAGCCCAGACCCGCTTCCAGGGGGTGGGTGGTTTCATCGATGTCATTCCCGTAGAGGCAATATTTCATCTCCAGCCGCAGGGTGTCCCGGGCTCCCAGACCCGCAGGAAGCACACCGGCCTCCTTCCCTGCCGCCAAAAGGCCATCCCACAGCACCGGAATCGTGTCGTGGTCGCCAAAAATTTCGAAGCCCAGTTCACCGGTGTACCCTGTGCGGGCCACGGTCAGAGACCGGCCCCGCCACTGTACGGTGGTCAGAGAATAAAAGGGAAGCTCCGTCAGATTCGTCTCCAACACTTCGCTCAGGATACTCCGGGAACGGGGTCCCTGAAACGCAATCAGACTGATGGCATCGCTGCGATTTTCCAGGGTCACTCCCTGCTCCGGCAGGTGGGACTCGAACCACTGATAGTCTTTGGCAATATTGGCTGCATTGACCACCACCATGAATTCCTGATCTCCCAGCCGGTAGACGATGAGATCGTCCAGCAACCTGCCGGCGTCATTGCAGATGGCGGAATACTGGGCCTGTCCCGGTGCCAGGGCGGACACATCGTTGATCGTGAGGTACTGGAGGTAGTTTTCCGCCTCCGGACCGGTGACGAAAAATTCACCCATGTGGCTCACGTCGAACAATCCCGCCGCCGAACGGACGGCCTGGTGCTCCCGTATGATGCTGCTGTACTGGATCGGCATCAGATACCCGGCAAAAGGTACCAGCTTGGCGCCCAGCTCCCGGTGCCGATCGATCAGGGAGGTGGTTTTCAGATCACTGTTCATCCGTTTCGAAATACTCCTTCAGTTTTACCAGCCCTTCCTGAATATCCTCCACATCGATGCCGGAGTAGGCCAGCCGGATAAAGGACTCGGTCTCACCGGGCAAAGCCCGACCAAAATGATTGCGCGTACAGAAGGACACTCCCGTCCGTTCCAGGGCCAGATCTTTCAATCGGTCCACATCCGTGAGGCCCTTCCGGGTCATGATTTGGGTAACGTTGGGAAAGAGATAGAACGTGCTGTTGGGTGTCGCAATCGCAATGCCGTCGATGGCATTCAGCCCCGCCACCGCCGCGTCCCGTCGGCGGCGCAATTCCTCCAGGATGT
>RFIZ01000086.1 GCA_003695105.1 Fidelibacterota bacterium | reverse complement strand
GTCCTGAAGATATACCTTTATCGATGATTTGAAAACCATGTCTCCGGAACAATTCCCCTATTCCCGCAATGGTGTACCTCTGATAGTCAACCGGAATCAGATGGAACCCTCTGATAAACGGAATTTCCACATAGACTTCCCCCCCTGGTTCCAACACCCGGTACAATTCCGCAACGGCCCGTTCCGGATTGTATACATGTTCCAATACCGAGGAAGAAATGATCACCCGCAGGGAACGATCCTGGAGGGGGATGTCGCATAGATCGCCGTGGATATCAATTCTCCCCTTCGTTGTGAGGCCGTACCGTAAGAGAGGGGGATATCCCTTCAACACTTTTCGATACATCCGTTCGAAGCCGGCCCCGGTGATCATCCCCTTGCCTTCCTGGAGATCTTTCAGCCGGCTGTTCAATACCTGTTTCAGGACGGCAATCGACTGGTTCGTCCACACCCGGTCCGGGGGACGTAACCACTTATATACCCTTTTCAGGAAAGGGGGATTGTTTCGCGGGACGGGTCGATCGCCTGAAACCGGGTACCATTGACGTACAGGCGATTCTTTTCCGATGAGCACATACCCGTTTTTCCAGGTGGCAAATTCCTGGTGACAGCCGGTACAGGTCATTCCCTTGTCGTGAAACTCCAGCGCGGTCGATTTGCAGTCCGGACACCGGAGAATCTTTTGTATGCGAGCTCTCGAATAGGGTTCGGAATGCATGAGAATTACTCGCGCCTTACAGGGTACCTACATTCCTCGTAACTTTTTCCATTCCGCTTTCATTCGATCCAGATCGGCGATCCAGTCCTCGATGTCCTGTTCATGTTCCAGTTCTTCGGTCAAGATGGACGTCGCCATCTGGAAGGTCGTATGGTCCTTGCCAGCTGTAAAATCCGCCAACTTCTGATACCGCTGGATGGCACAGCGCTCACCATTCAGGTTTTGGTGCAGGATGGCCTCCACGTAGGGATCCTCGGGAGCTTCATAGTCACACTGGCTGTACTTCATCCAGTCTGCCGGTGTAAGGACAGGGGTCCCTCCCAACTGGGTGATCCGATCCACAACCTGGACAGCATGATTCAGTTCCTGATCGGCGTGGAGGAGCAGTTCGGGTTCGATTTCACTACGCATGGGTCCTTCCATGACGCGTGCACCAATCCAGTACTGGTAATACGCCAGCCATTCCTCGCACAGGGCCTCATTCAACATCCGGATGAGATCCTCACGATCCACTCCGATGATTTCCGTACCTTTTCTTCCCATGTTTCCTCCTTTCAATCGATCAGATCGCAGGACATGAGTTGCAAATCATGTCGCAGATAAAACCCGTTTTGCTCCCAAAATACCTGTCCTTCCCGGTTGTCGGGAATCAAAAAAATGTGGCATTTCTGGATACCCAGCCGGCGAAGCCGTTCCAGGCAGGTCCGTAGGAGAGCACGGCCGATTCCCTGCCGCTGGACTTCCGGGGCCACCGCCAAATGGTGGAGATAGCCCCTACGTCCGTCGTGTCCACAGAGTACGGCACCCACTACCCGGTTGTCCTGAACTGCCACCTGACTCAGTCCGGCGTTGTGGTTCAGATAGGTTTGAATGGCGGGTTGCTGATCGGCCTCACTCAGGCCGATACCGGGGAGACTGTCCCATAAACGATATACGTCAGCATAATCCTGAATCTTCATTTCCCGAATGGTCACATGAAGATGGGTGGTCATACGTCAGCTGTACTTCAACCGGGAAGCCCCCCCTCATCCGGAATTGGATGTGTTTAAATCAATACCGGGGCGGGCGTCGATCCTCTCTGGGACGAGCTTCATTGACCCGCAGGGGTCTCCCCATGATTTCCTTTTGATTCAATCCTTCAATAGCCGCTTCCGCTTCGCTTTGATTCGGCATTTCCACGAACCCGAACCCCCGGGAACGTCCGGTATAACGATCCTGCAAAATTTGAGCTGAGGAAACTTCCCCGTATTCTTCAAATAATTCACGCAAATTTCCTTCGTTCATGGAAAAGGAAATATTTCCGACATAGATATTCACTATCAACCTCGACTTTTGTGCCATTCTCACTCACATCAATTATGATTCATGGCACAAAAACCATAAAGGATGCTCCCGATCCACGGAAGAAACGTGCTAAGTTACGTCAAAAAAGGGGTAGGTGGGGATAAAAAGGAAACTAACGGGTAGAAAGATGCAATCGGCGGATGTATTCCGGTTTTTCTGCCAGAGTATTATAACTAAACAGTGAAAAACCGGGAAACCGCGTTACCTGGGTATAAATCAGTTTATCATGGACATCCAGCGGGGATTGGTTGTAGAGAGCCACACCCATCAAAATGCGATTGCGGTACTTTTCCGGCAGGTTTTCATAGATCACATCGATGTTGTAGGCAAAGTCATGAAGGTCGGCGGTGTAATTCATGGGAATGGCCCAGTCCACGTACCCGGCCGCCAGCCAGACGTCCCATTCCTGATAGAATTTTTCCCGGGCCTGATTCAGATCCGGTTTTACCGCCACCGATACGATACAGCCGGGACGGACGTCCCCCACCATGGCATGCACCTGTTTCACCAGTTGGGTGACGGCATTGCGCCGGTAATCGTCCCAATGCTCCTTTTCTGTTCTCAGGAGGGGGTTGTCCGGCATGCGCTTGAAATTCAGTACGACCTTTCTGGGGTCCTTCCCGTAGCGGTCCTGATAGGCGGCCACGGCTTCAGGATTATACCCGTAGGGCGCGCCTTTGTAGCGGATATAGTCCAAATGCAAACCATCCACCGGATAGAGCGCGACGATTTCCCGGAACACACTCAGCAAATAAGACGACACCTGGGGATGATCGGGCGCCAGATAATAACCTTCATCCGGGTCGCCGGCCACATTTTTTCCGTTTTCCGGCAGATCGGACCGGGCATAATCCTCGTCAAACCAGTTGGGGTGTTCATAGATCAGATGTCCAGCCGGCGTGGATTGCTGATTGGGAGACCAGACGACATAGACATTGACCCAGGCGTGGACCCGAAGTTGCCGGGCATGGGCCTGCTCCAGAATGTAGGACAGGGGATCAAAGGAGACATGGCGGAGCAAAGGACTGGTGGGAACCAGTCGGGACCGGTACAGCGCATCTCCCCGTCCCCGAACCTGAACCAACAGGTCCGTAAATCCGTTCCGGGAGGCAAACTGTATCAGGTCATCGATTTTTTCCCGGGAAGTCAACGTGTTCCGGACCACCCACAGGTAACGATGCTGAAAATGGAGCGCCTGGGCTCCCAGCAGCCAGGGGATAAAAAAAAGCAGCAGGAAGAAAGAGGGAGACTTCCTGCTGCGTCCAGTGAGAGGCAAAATCAAGGACCGGTCCCGATCAGGACGGTTCGTTCGCAGATTCTTTTTTCTTCTCCGCAGGTTTTTTCTTTTTCTCGCCGGTACCAACCAAATCGACCAATTCGATGATGGAAACTTCGGCCCGGTCGTTATCCCGAAAGCCCAGTTTCAGCACCCGGGTATATCCCCCGGGCCGG
>RFIZ01000085.1 GCA_003695105.1 Fidelibacterota bacterium | reverse complement strand
GCTGCCGCCCATAACCTGAATGCCCTGGTAGGCGACCCGGTTGCACATCTCGGCATTGAAGTACTTGGAAAAGGGAGTGAGTACCGACGCCAGCCGTTCATAATACTTGGCGGACATCTTCATTTCCGGATCGACCGCTTCACCCCGGGCCTGAGCCTGTTGCACCCGGGCGGCCAGATGCTTTTGCAAATCCACGATTTTACCCGTTTCGTACAGCAACATTCGTCCCGCTTCGATCCGTAGTTTCATGTCCGTCAGCATTTCATACACGGCCGGAAACTGCAAAATGGGTTGTCCGAACTGGATCCGGGTTTCCGCATAGTCCCGGGCGGTGCGATAGGCTGCTTCGGCAATGCCGACGGCCTGGGCGGCCACCCCGACCCGGGCGCCGTTCATCAGGGACATGACGTATTTGATCAGGCCCCGTTTGCGCTGTCCCACCAGATAGGCCGGTGTGTCGTTGAACACCATGTCGCAGGTGGGCGACCCGTGGATGCCTAATTTATTTTCGATCCGCCGGATGGTAATGGTGTCGTCTTTCCGGCAGACGAAAAGCGACAACCCCCGGCCGTCCACCGTCCCTTCTTCGGAACGGGCCAGAACCAGTAAAATATCGCCGTTGCCGTTGGTGATGAATCGTTTGACCCCCTGTAGATGCCATGTGCCCTGATCGTTGCCGTCCGGCGGCGGAACGGCTTTCAGTCGCACGGACTGGAGATCGGAACCCGAATCGGGTTCTGTGAGAATCATGGCTCCCGTGGCCTCCCCTGCGGACAGAGGGGGAATGTATTCGGCGCGCTGCTGATCGTTGCCGAATTCATAGATCGTTTCGGCGATATCCTGAAGACCCACCAGGTTCATCAGGGACGCGTCGGCCCGGGAGACCATTTCCAGGACGGCGATTTTGATCACCTGGGGCATTTGCAGGCCGCCGTATTTCCGGGGGATGGAGATGCCCAACAGTTCCGCCCGCCGGAAATCCCGGATGTTTTCTTCCACCAGGGGATGATAATAGACTTTTCCGTTCCGGCAGGAGTTCCCTTCCTGATCGATGATCCGGGCCCGTTCTTCCACCGGCCCGGCACAGAGTTCTCCGGCAATCCTGCAGGTATTCAGATAGTTGTCCCGGGCATCCTCGGCATTTTCCGGAGCGAATTCCGAAGTGGCGGCGTCGCTGTAGTCGCCTTCGATCAAATCCGCCAGCGCCCGCAGGTCGACCCGGTCCAGGTTGAACAGAATGTCGGGATTGTCGGTGAAATAATTAGCCATGGACTCAGGTTTTCGTTTTGTATGCCTTGATCATCATGGGAATCACTTCCTTCAGATCCCCGACGATGCCGTAATGGGCGATTTTGAAAATGGGTGCATTGGGATCGGTATTGATGGCGATGATTTTTCCCGATTTGTCCATCCCCGCCCGGTGCTGGATGGCGCCCGATATTCCGCAGGCGATATATAGTTTGGGGCGGATGGTGGTGCCGGTCTGGCCCACCTGATGCTCTTTCCCGATGTAACCACTGTCCACGGCGGCGCGGGAAGCCCCCACCATGCCTCCCAGCGTGGCGGCCAGGTCGTGAATGAGTTGGAAATTTTCTTTACTGCCCACGCCGCCCCCGCCGGCCACGACGATGTCGGCCGCCTTTAGATTGACTTTCCGCTCCGCCACCACCCGGTCGATAATGGTGTTCACGAACAGGTCCGGTGACAGGTCCGCGGGATAGGGACGGATCTCTCCGGTCCGGGTGGGATCCGGCGCTTCCCGTTTGATGACGCCCTCCCGCACGGTGGCCATCTGGGGCCGGTGTTCCGGGGCCACGATGGTGGCAATGATGTTTCCGCCAAAGGCCGGACGGATCTGGTAGAGAATGTCGTGATAGACTTTTTTCAGTTTTCGGTCTTCGTGGTCCCCGATCTGCAAATCGGTGCAGTCCGCCGTGAGTCCGGTCTTCAGTTCGCTGGCCACCCGGGGCGCCAGATCCCGGCCGATGGGGGTGGCGCCGAAGAGAACGATTTGGGGTTGGGTGTCACGGATCAGCCGGGATGTGACGTGGCAATAGGGCAGGGTGGTATAGACCTCCAGCGCCGGATCCTCCGTGAGATACAGGATGTCGGCGCCGTAGGAAAAGATGGTGGGCGCGAATGAATCCAGGTTCTGGTGCCCGATCAGAAGCGCTTCCACCGCTACGCCCAGACGGTCCGCCAGTTCCCGGGCTTTGCAGACCAGTTCCAGACTCACGTCTGCCAGCTGGTCATGGTCCAGTTCGATATAGACCAGAACATTATGGGGATTCTTAGCCAAACGTCCGGTCCTCGATCAATTCGGTGATCAGATCGTGAATGCCTTCTTCCGTGGGCGGAATGTCCTTGGTCTCGGAAGCCGCCAGAACGATGCTAATGACCTTTTTCACTTTGGTGGGCGAACCCCGCAGACCAATGCTGTCCGGATCGGCGTCCAGATCCGCGGCCGACCAGGTTTCGATCAACAGGTTTTTCTCCCGCAATTCTTTGGTGACCAGGGCGATCTCGTCCTCCACCAGTTCCAGGCCGTAATGCCCGGCAAAGGATCCGCTTTCCACCTCCCGTTTGATTTCCAGCAGACTGCGGGCTTTCTTGTATTTGATCATTCGCTTGGCGCCAAAGGTTCGGGGTTTGTTGGCGCTGGAGGTAACCGTAATCAGAACCGGCAGGCGGGTCTGGATGATTTCCGTCACCCGGCCCAGGGAACGGTGGACCGTCAGGGTGCGATCCTTCAGTTCCTGGATGGCTTCCACGTACGTGATCTGGTTGTAGCCGATTTTTTCCGCCACTTGGGGGCCGATCTGGGCCGTATCTCCATCGATGGCCTGACGACCGGCCAGGACCAGATCCACATCGCCGATCTTTTCGATGGCTTTCGCCAGAACATAGGACGTGGCCAGGGTATCGGCGCCGGCAAAGGCCCGGTCGGTGATGAGAATGGTGTCATCGGCCCCCCGGTACAGGGCTTCCCGAAGAATGTCCGCCGCCCGCGGCGGTCCCATGGTGATGACCGTGACCCGGGCGCCATACCGTTCCTTGCATTGGAGCGCCATTTCCAGGGCATTCAAATCCTCCGGATTAAAAATCGCCGGGAGGGCGGCGCGATTGACCGTGCCGTCCGGTTTCATGGCTTCCCCGGTGATATTGTGGGTGTCGGGGACCTGTTTGGCTAAGACGACGAGATGGATACTCATAGGGAGGGCGAACCTATAAGTGACAGGAGGAATAGTCCAAAATATTTTTGGAGTCCGGACTCCTGTTTACAAACGGGCGTTTCCTGATGTGGCAAGATCGCTGTAGTTTAGCCAAACGCAAGGAATCATCCACTGTTGTCTCCGTCACCGGTTGATCATTACGCACATCTGGCCCGGTTCTATGACTGGATCGTGGAACCGGTCTTTCGCCCCCTTCGCCTGGAAATTCGGGACTGGGTTTTGTCCCGGTCGCCGGAACGGGTGCTGGATATTTGCTGCGGAACGGGTCGCCAGATTCGCTATTTCCCGGAGGACGCGCCGATCGTGGGTCTGGACCTGTCGCCGGATATGTTGCGACAGGCCGCCCGCCAGGTGCCGGGGAAATGCATTCGGGGCGATGCCATCCGGTTACCCTTTCCGGAGGACACCTTCGATGTGGTCATTTCCGAATTGGCCCTGCACGAAAAACCCCTGGCGACAAGGCAACAGGAACTGGCCGAAATCGCCCGGGTCCTCCGCCCGGAGGGCCGTCTGCTGGTGCTGGATTACGCCGTCCCCGATACGGACTCCTGGGGGGCGAGGGCGGTGCGCTGGGGACTGGACCAGGTGGAACGGCGAGCCGGCGACGAACATTACCGCCATTATCGAACCTGGATGGAGGAAGGCGGTTTGAGTGCGATTCTTCCCCGGGCGGGTTGGCGGCCCGTGTCCGAGCAACGCCGTTTCAAACGCAATCTGGCGAGCATTCTATTTGAGAGGTCCCCATGAGCGATACCATCATTGTCTGGATCCAGCAGCAGGCCTTCCCCGGGTTGATACCGTTGATGAAAGGGGTGACGGCTCTGGGAAATGAAACCTTTTATCTGCTGGGTCTTCCCGTCCTGTTCTGGTGCTGGAAAAAGGAACTGGCTCTGCCCCTGTTGATCCTGCTCTATCTTACCTTTCTGACGAATACCCTGTTGAAGCTGGGGTTTGCTTCGCCCCGGCCGGCGGAGGCGTTGCATCTGGTCCCGGCCGACGGGTATGGTTTTCCCAGCGGACACGCCCAGATGGCCATGGTGCTCTGGGGATATCTGGGATGGCGAACGGGATGGAACAAATCCGCCCTGACGCTGATCTTTCTGATTGGATTGTCCCGCATCGTCCTGGGCGTACACTATCCCGCGGATGTAATCGGCGGCTGGACCATCGGTCTGGTCCTTCTGACCGCCGGCATCGCCCTGGAAGATCGACTGAAGCAATCGACCCGGGTTCATTTTTCGCTGTGGCCCACTGTGTTCCTTTTTC
>RFIZ01000084.1 GCA_003695105.1 Fidelibacterota bacterium | reverse complement strand
GTGTAATCCTGGGGGCGATTCTGACGACTCTCCCGGTCCGCACTCCGCCTGCCGCCCTGGCATGGAACCGGCAGATCCTCTGGGTCGCCCTGGCCGGCGGGATCCTGAGCCTTTTGGTGACCGGAGTGGACTTCCCCCGATCCAATCGGAGATTTTCCCGCCTTGTCTAAGCCTCGATCCGACGGTCGCCCTGCCCGACCGGCCCGCCCTATTACCGTCCGGACAGAGAAACCTGGCCTGGAATGTAGTCGGGTCCAATCGGTACATTCCCCCCATGCATAGGTTTTCCCTCCCACAAATGGTTTTCCTGTGGCTCTTTAGCCTGCCGTTGGTGATGGTGGGAACCCTGGGCTGCCGCTACGCCGCCGGCGGCAACGACGACAACCAGGTCGGTACCCCGCCCCCCGCGACCCATTTGGATCTGCCAGCCCGTTCTTCGGAGGCCCTCACCGGTTCTCAACTGGTGTCCCTACTCACGCCCCTGGAACTGGAAGTCCGGGAACAGCGGATCGGTGAGGAAATTCTGGGCGGCAACCTTCCCTCTTTTCTCCGGACCCTGATCCCGCTTTCCTGGAAGGATACGCTGGCGGGCCGGGTCTACGACATCCGCCTGGAAGTGATCGCCGATTATGTGGCTGTGGGTTCGAATGACGATTATCTTTTGGTTCCGATGACACCCCTTCTGGCCCAGCGTCTGGCTGACAGTCTGAAGATGATCTTGCCGACCCCCAAGATCGTCGATCGAATCTGGGAGGCAGCAGCGGTGAAACTGGCTCCCTACCCCATTCCCCCCAGCCCGGACATGACCACGGTGCCGGTCTTCGCCCGGCACAATACCCTGGTCCGGGAACAACGACAGACCGTCCTGGACGAACATCCTCTGGGCGAACTGGTGGCGGGTCATAAAAAAGATGTGGTTCTCTCCAACCGGATCGCCGCACATCCCGACAAAGTCGTGATCTACGGCTGGCACCAGCTGAACGGCGTCCCCATCCAGCCCCTCTACTCCGGTCATGTCATCTGGTATGCCGATTACAGCCACGGCATCCGGTGGATCCGGGACACCTGTACAATCAACGGCGAGTCCCGACGGGTGAGGGATATTTTGCGTGACCCGGAACTGTATCGGCTGTTCAGCGACGAGTCCGGTCCCATGGAGGTCACCCGCTACTCCACTGATCCGTCGAACTACCCCTGAGGGGGGAGAACGGCGAATCGGATCCGGGAATTGCCGGGATAGGTTTCGGATTTCTCTCTAACTAAAAACGGCGCCAACGGCGCCGTTTTTCCCGGATGAATGGATGCAGGAGATCAGTAGGCGTTCGGAGCCAACATCCCCTTGAATGGTGTCAACAGAAGTATTTTCAAATCAAACCACAAAGACCAGTTTTCGATGTAATACAGGTCCGCTTCAATTCTCATCTTCAAATCCGTGTCATCCCGCGAACAACTTTCCGGCGGGTAAATGAAGAGTGGATTCAGATTCTGAAACCGAACCAGAGAAATATCGGGAAAATTATCACTGTTAAAATCCCGCCAGACCACACCGTAACCGTCGCCCAGCTCTGACAACACCAGAGCGGCGGGCAATTATCACCGCCAGAGGTCAGCAAGGTCGATCAACTGATCGGGGCTGAATCCTAATAATGAAACTGGAATCCGGTAAATGTCATCCATCTGGTTCCGCCCGCTTCCCTAGTGGATGGAAGATTGGAACCGGCGGACGCCATGAATACCACTGCAGGAGTTATTTCCCATTTCATCCCCAGGTTGATGGTATTGTCGCCGACGCGGAACAGACTCCCCTGCGCCCCGTGGGTAATTTCCCCCATCAGCGCCAGCCGGTCAGACACGGTCATTCCCACAAGCAGTCCGTTTTGATACCCCGGCGATTGTTTGGCCGCGGTTACCAGTCGCAGGTCGGCACCCAGAACAAGGGGCCCCCGGCTTGTTTCCAATTCCAGCGGTAGCAGGACTTCGTACTCGGGATGGTTTCCGGAGGCCAGTTCAATTTGTGGGAAAGTTGCCAGGGCAAAACCCGTTTGTTCTTCATCAAAAAAACGGTATTTCAGCCCGACGCTGACATCACCGAATTCATGGTGAATATCCTCATTACCGGAAGAAGTAATCAGAAAGGGAAATTCGACCTTCAGTTGAGTACGGTCGTTCCAGCCGTAATTGATATCCATGAGGGGCGATTCGTACTCCTTTTCATCGGGGTGGAGATCGGAAGTAAAAGAGACATTCACCTCCCACTCTCCCTGCGCCGGCGTTCCGGGATCGTCGGTGATCATCGGTGGTCCGCCTCCCTGGGCGAATAAACACGTTCCGGCCAGCAGTAATTGGATGACCAGTCCGGAATGAAGAGCCGGTAGTGCAGCCGGCCGGGATAAGTGGATAAAAGCCATGGTTCCCCCGTATTGCTTTGTTGCCAAAAACCGAATATTCCGATTCGGATAAGAAAGGGCGAAAATTATTGCCGCCCGGGTACTGATTTCCAAGCGGAAAATAGCTCCCAATAAAAAAAACCGCCCGTTCGGGGCGGCTTTACCGCGGCGTGAAATGTTTCCTCAACTGATCTCAACAGCTCCGATCACTAAGACTGCGCCAACCGGCCGGCCTGAATAGGCGACCCTGTTCAATAGGCATTGGGGGCCAGTACACCCTTAAAGGGCGTCAGCAACAAGATTTTCAGATCGAACCAGAGGGACCAGTTCTCAATGTAATACAGATCCGCTTGAATCCGCAGTTGTAAATCGGTATCCCCCCGAAGTCCGGAAATTTGCGCCCAGCCGGTGATCCCCGCCTTGACCAGATGTTTCTGCATATAGTCGGGGATCAGGTGGCGGAATTCCTCCACAAACACCGGCCGTTCCGGCCGCGGTCCCACCAGGGACATGTCTCCCTTCAACACATTGAACAGCTGGGGCAGTTCATCCAGACTGGTCCGGCGCAACCACCGGCCGATAAGGGTAGGACGGGGATCGTTCTTTCGGGCCCAGACCGGCCCGGACATGGCTTCGGCCGTAACCGGCATGGTCCGAAACTTCCAGATCCGAAAGATCCGGCCGTTCCAGCTGACCCGTTCCTGACGGTAAAAAACCGGTCGGCCGGAGGAGGCCCAGATCAGCAGGGAAATCATTACAAGGAGAGGACTGGTCAGCAGTACCAGGACGACACCGCCCACGATGTCTTCCAGTCGCTTTACCAGACGATTGATACCCCGGTGTGGCGATTCATTGAGGGTGAAGACGGGCATTCCCGCCACTTCGGTGACGGTGTAATTCACCAGGGAAAAATCATACAAATCGGGGATCAGACGCACCGGCACGGTCATCGTTTCCTGCACTTCTTTGATCAATGCCTTGTAGCGGGCCATTTCTTCCATCACAAAGGCGATCCAGATCTGATCGGGATCGTGGGTGCGAATGTAGTCCCGGGCCTGATCCAGGGGTAAGACCGTCTCCTGCTCTCCCTGGATAAGTTCTTCCGGATGTTCCGTAAACACCGCCTGGATCTGAAACCCGGTCCAGGGAGCCATCCGGAGTCGTTGTTGCACATGTTGAATCAGAGTCGCCGATCCGATCAAGACCACGTGGCGCAGGTTTTTCCCTTGTCTGCGGCCGCGGCGCAACACCCAGCGCACACTCAGGCGAAAAGCAATCAACAGGAGCCAGCCGGAGAGCGCCCAGGACACGATCCACACCCGGGAGAACTCGTTTCCCAGTTTGGCCAGAAAGGTGATTAAAATCAGGGTGATGATGACCAGCACCCACGCCACCGTCACCGTCCGGATTTCCCGGCTGATCGGAATACCGCGCCAGGGACGATATACATCCAGGCGACTGAACACGACAATCGTGACCAGCAGGCCCACCAGCAGCGCCATCTGATAGCGGAGCGGCATGGTCTGGAATTCCGGCTTGGGATGGAGATAGATCTGGAAGACCAGCCAGCCCGCGAAGGCCACCAGTAACGGATGGATCACCCGGGCCAGACCGGACCAGGTATCGGCATAGGGTTTCAAAATGCTGCGACGTCTCATGAAGTTTCCAGCGTGATCCCGGCCATTGACGAAAGGTAGGAACGGAATTTACGGCGAAAGTTGGCCCGGGAAAACCGGACGGCCCGCTGACGGCAGGCTGACCGGGTGAACTGACCTTCGTGCTGCAGGAAAGCATCGATCGCCGCCTGCAGATCCGAACTCGTCTCTCGTCTAAATCCTACCCCGGTTTCAAACAACAGCTGTCTGCCGCTCTTTCCCACGGGCGAGCCCATCCAGTCCCGGGCTCCGCCTTCCCAAAGTGCCACTACCGGGGTACCGGCCGCCAGCGCCTCCACCGGCACCAGGCCGAAATCCTCTTTTCCGGGGAAAACAAGGGCGCGGGCTTCCCCCAGAGCCCGGCGCAGCTCATCGTCAGGCACGTGGCCGGAGAAACGGATGTGAGCCGGCGCCTTTTTTCGGAGGCTGGCCTCCAGAGGACCGGACCCAATCACCCTCAGAGGGTATCCATTGG
>RFIZ01000083.1 GCA_003695105.1 Fidelibacterota bacterium | reverse complement strand
ATGGAGTAGCTCGCGTACAAGATCCGGATGGGCTTTCTCTAAGAAAGGGAAGAGCGGACGGAGGGCGGTCCATTGCTCGTTAGTGATCACGGACGTGCTCCAGGTAGGTGTGGGGAGCGACCGCTTCTACTTCCGGGAAGGTGATGGTTTGATGGCGGATATAGCCGTCTATCAGCGAATTCACCATGTGAACAACTCTTCGCGGAGGGATGGACCCTTGTTTTCCCATCCACTTCAGGAGCGGTGACAACAGCGGAACATCGGCGAAATCAAAATGATGAACGTCGTGCAGAATCAGCCAGGTGTGATCGGTCGTGGTGTTTGCCAGATAGAGCCGGGCCAGCCGCCGGTAATTCTCCGGATTGTCCCAGCGGGGCCGGCCCAGGTAGAGAGCGGGGACGGGCAGACCCCGCTTCAGGCTGCTGTCGGGCAGGGCCAGATTCCAGCCGTCCAGGGCAATGACACTGACCAGATCCCGGCGCTCCCGGGCGGTTTGGAAGACAGTGGCACCCCCAAAGCTGTGGCCGATCAAAACAAATTCCTGTGGCGGGTCCGGCCCCAGGATGGAGTGAAACAACAACCCGTTTTTCAGCTCCGTGAGGACAAAATGCAGGTCGTCCACCCGGGTACGCAGCTGACGGTGGCGCAGGCGAGAGCTGTCAGCGGGGGTCAGTCCGCTCAAATCGGAACGATAGTCCGCCAGGGATCCGTCGGGGAATACCACTACATGGGCATCATAGGGATGATCGATAATCACCACGGCATGTCCCCGGCTGGCCAGATATTCCGCCAGGCACTGGTGTAATCGCCGGCTGCCGCCCAGGCCCGGGGAAAGCACCACCACCGGCGATATCGAAGTGTCCGGGTCAGCTCCGGGATAGGCATGAGTCCGGAACCAGGAAAAATAGGTCGTCAGGATGGAAGGGGGTTTTAGGTAATCGGGCAGCTCCAGCTGATCCAACATAGCGGGTCCCCGAAGCTCCATATGATCCAGGTAAGGTTCCGGTTTCAGGCCCTCTGCGGATCTGGCGGGATACCAGATTTGCACAACCAGCCTCCGCCGGTCGGCGGGATCTTGCGTAAACCATTCCGCCCGGCTGGAATCGATGACCATGGCTGTTTCCGTTCCCACTGTATAGGGTCCGCCGGGATCCGGCAGGGTCAGATCGGGCAGACAGACGGGAATCACAGCGGCCAGAGCCCACCAACCATACAACCAACTTTTTCCCAACCAACGCAGGGAGTCCGTGGGATGCAAACGGTGCCACACATAGATGGCGGTGAGCAGAGCATAAGCCGGTGTCATCTGCCAACGGTACCCCTCCCGGAAGAAGTGAACCAGAGTCAATCCGATGGCGAGCAACAACAGGACCAGTGCGTTCCAGCGCCGGTGGTGTTTTCGCGACAAGATAATCAGGGTTGCCAGTTCGGCCAACACCAGGGACATTTCCAGAAATCGCATGGGATAAATTAGGCGGTGGTTTTTTTATCGGAAAACAGATTCCCCCCTCTTTCTCACTCGATTATCCGTAACTTGCCCCCTGATTTTTCACCCCTACACCCGGGATTGGCTGGGCGAAGGAAAAAATTCGAGATTGAATCAATTGTGATGGAATACAATCGTGCCATAGTTCGGAAGCCAGGGCGCTCCGTGATCTCCGGATTGACGAGCCAGGATCTGGGTCAACCGGATTACAATCTGGCGTTGAACCAACACCAGTCCTATGTCCGGGCCCTGAAGGCCTGCGGACTGGAATTGCTGGAATTACCACCGCTGGAATCCTTTCCAGATTCAACCTTTGTCGAAGATGTGGCCATTGTCACGGAAAAAGGGGCCGTTCTCACCCGTCCCGGTGCACCCTCCCGTACCGGAGAAATCAATTTTATCCACCCGGTGTTGAAGCGATATTTTCCTCTTATCTACATGGTTCAGCCCCCTGGTACCGTGGATGCCGGAGATGTGTTGAGAATCGAGAACCATTTCATCATCGGCTTGTCGAAACGCACCAATACCGAGGGCGCCCGGCAGGTATCCCGGTTCCTGACGCAACTGGGTTTTACCACGACCCAGATTCAAGTCCGGTCCGGACTCCATCTGAAGTCGGAGGTGTCCTATCTGGGTCGGGGATATCTATTGACGACCTCTACCTATCAGGATGAACCTGAGTTTGCCGAGCTGCAACGATTGGTTCTGCCTTCGGAAGAGGCCTATGCGGCCAACTCCATCCAGGTCAACGGCACCGTCCTGATTCCCTCCGGATTTCCCACGGTCAAAAGCCTCGTGGAAGGTGCCGGTTTCAATACCCGCTCCCTGTACATGACGGAATTTGAAAAGGTGGACGGCGGCCTCAGTTGTTTATCGCTCCGATTTCGACTGGAGTAGTCGGCAACCGGCCTGACACTTTCATCACCGTCCTCCCGGAGCAGGGCCAGATATTGGAGGTGAGACATGGCTAAAACGGATTCCAATGATTTTCTCCCTCTGGAATGGGACATCCCTACCGATGCGGAATTGAAGCGGAACATCGAGAACTTCCGCGCCAGGATGTTCACCCGGCGCTCGGTGCGGGCGTTCAGCGACCGTGAAGTGGATCCGGCCGTGCTGAGAAAAATTGTCGAAGTGGCCGCTTCGGCTCCGTCGGGGGCCAACAAGCAGCCCTGGTTCTTTGCCATCGTGACGGATCCGGGACTGAAGCGGGAAATCCGCACCGCCGCCGAGGCCGAAGAAAAAGAATTTTATACCCGTCGGGCACCCCATACCTGGCTGGAAGACCTGGAACCCCTGGGTACCTCCTGGGAAAAACCCTATCTGGAAACGGCGCCGGCTTTGATAGTGGTCTTCAAACGCATTCTGGAGAATCCGGACCAGGCCAAGAGGAAAAATTACTACGTGACCGAATCGGTGGGGATCGCCTGTGGCTTTCTGTTTGCGGCCATCCACATGGCGGGACTGGTGGCTTTGCCCCATACCCCCAGCCCCATGAATTTTCTCTCCCGGATTCTGCAACGCCCGGCCCATGAAAAACCCTTTTTACTGGTTCCGGTGGGTCACCCGGCTCCCGGGACACAGGTACCGCGATTGACAAAGAAGTCCTTTGACGACATCGCTCAATTTTTTTAGACTGCTTTTTCATTCGACCGTTTTTCAATCCAAATCACAGGAAAGACCATGGACAGGATACAGATCTATCACAATCCCCGCTGCCGGAAGAGCCGGGAGGGACTCCAGTATTTGCGGGATCACGGCGTCGAGCCGGAGATCATAGACTATTTGAATCACCCTCCGACTCCGGATGAGCTGAAAACCCTGGCCCAGAAACTGGGATTGAGACCCAAGGACTTTATTCGTCGCCAGGAGGCCGATTTCAAAGAACTGGGATTGAAAGCGCATCTGGACGATGATGATTACCTGTTGACAGCCATGTCTTCCCATCCCAAACTGATAGAACGCCCGATCGCCGTTCAAGGAAACCGGGCCGTCCTGGGCCGACCGGCGGAAAACTTCGAATCCCTGCTCTGACGGGTCGGTGGATTTATCCATCATCATTCCCGTCTTTAATGAAATCCACACCCTGCCGGAGTGTCTCCGACGGGTGGAAGCGGTGAATCTGGAACGGGAAATTCTGATTGTCGATGATGGTTCCACCGACGGTACCCGCCAGTACCTGGAATCCCTGCCGCCGGCGGAACACCGGTCGGTATTCTTCCATGAGCGGAATCGCGGCAAAGGAGCGGCCATCCAGACCGCCCTGCCCCACGCCCGGGGTGATTTTGTTGTGATTCAGGACGGGGACCTGGAATACGATCCGGAGGACTTGAAAGCGCTTTTGGCGGCGGCGAAAAACGGCACGCCCATCGTGTATGGATCCCGGGTCCTGGGCGGCGATCCCATTTCCTATCTCAGCTTTTATCTGGGTGGCCGGTTTCTATCCTGGCTCACCAATCGTCTTTACGGCAGTCATATTACCGACGAGCCCACCTGCTATAAACTGTTTCGCCGGGATATCCTTCAGGAAATGAATTTGACAGCCCGGGGTTTCAGTTTCTGCCCCGAGGTCACGGCTCTGGCCCTCCGGAAAGGGTATTCCATCCATGAGATTCCCATCTCCTATTTGCCCCGCAGTAAGAAGGAAGGGAAAAAAATCAGTTGGCGCACCGGCGTGGGGGCGATATACACCCTCTTGAAGTACCGCTGGAAAAGGAAGGTGTCATGAGTATTCGCATCTTTGTCACGGGGGGAACCTTCGATAAGGAATACAATGAAATCGACGGAACCCTGTCTTTTACACACACCCATGTGGAAGAAATTCTGAAACTGGGTCGGTCTCAATTGGACGTTCGCATAACCGAATTGATGCTGATCGACAGTCTGGACATGACTCCAGCCCTGCGGGAGAGGATTTGCACCGCCTGCCGGGAGGCGGCGGAAGATCAGATTGTCATTACCCACGGGACCGATACCATGTGTGAAACGGCCCGGGTGTTGGCGGCGGCCAATCTGAACAAGACCATCGTTCTCACCGGGGCCATGATCCCCTATAAATTCGGCACCTCCGATGGATTGTTCAACATGGGTTGCGCGCTGGCCTTCGCCCAGGCGTTGCCTCCGGGCGTTTATGTGGCCATGAACGGGCGTTGGTTTCCCTGGGATCGGGTGCGGAAAAACCGTCAAACAGGTATCTTTGAAGAGATTGAACCCGGAAAGAAAGGAGGCTCGGGTGCGGAATAAACAATTCATCCTGGGGCTGGGAATCCTGGCCGGTTTGGGTCTGATCCTCTCCTGCAGTCAGCCGGCAACGCCGATTCGCGCATATCAGCCGGCGGCGCAACAGATCATTCAACACGCTCTCCAGGATTCGGCCGCTTTTGCCCGTCTGGCCTATCTGGTGGACACCTTTGGTCCCCGCCTCAGCGGATCGGAAAGCCTGGAAAAGGCCATCGATTGGTGTCTGAAAGAATTGCAGGCGACCGGCCTGGAAAATGTTCATGCCGAACCGGTCATGGTTCCCCACTGGGTGCGGGGAGAAGAAGCCCTGACTCTGCTTCAGCCCCGGGAAGCCCGCCTGGCGCTGCTGGGACTGGGAGGCAGTGTGGGTACACCGCCGGGGGGAATCACCGCCCAGGCTGTCGTGGTGAGAAGTTTCGATGACCTGAAACAGAAAGCCGATCAGGTGGCGGGAAAAATTGTGGTCTACAATGCGCCCTTCACCACGTACGGGAAAACGGTCATGTATCGCTATCGGGGCGCCATCGAGGCGGCCCGGTACGGAGCGGTGGCGAGCCTGATCCGATCGGTGGGACCCGTATCTCTGAACACACCTCATACGGGGGGCATGGCCTATGCCGATTCCATTCCCAGGATTCCCCAGGCCGCCATTACCATCGAAGCGGCGGAAATGCTGCAACGGATGTATGACCGGGGACAGACGCCGGTCCTGAAACTGGTGATGGGTGCCCGGACCCTGCCCGACGCCCCCAGTCGCAACGTCATCGCGGAATTGACCGGCAGTGAAAAACCGGAGGAAGTGGTGATTCTCAGCGGTCATATCGATTCCTGGGACGTGGGGCAGGGAGCCATGGACGATGCCAGCGGTTGTGTCGCTTCTTGGGAAGCAGTCCGTTTACTCAAGGAATTGGGTCTCCGTCCCCGGCGCACCTTGCGGGTGGTGTTCTGGACCAACGAGGAAAACGGCACCCGCGGAGGCCGAACCTATGCCCGGGAGCACGCCGACGAACTGGATCGGCATGTGTTGGCGATCGAAACCGATGAAGGCGTGTTCACGCCCTCCGGATTTGGATTTTCCGGTTCCGACGACGCCTTTACGATTCTGTCAGCGATCGGAATGCTGTTGCAACCCCTTCAGGCCGGCACCATCACCCGGGGAGGCGGCGGAGCCGATATTTCCCACCTGCACCGCCAGGGAGTCCCGGTGGCGGGGTTGAACGTGGACGGCAGCCATTATTTCTGGTACCACCACACCGAGGCGGACATGATGGATAAGTTGAACCGCGATGATTTCAACCGCTGTGTGGCGGCTCTGGCCGTGATGGCCTACGTGGTGGCGGACACGCCCGAACCCCTTCCGCGCTGATCCGTGCACGGGTGGGGCGCCGTTCATACTTCGGTTCGGCTCCTGTCGCATCTGATGGGGCCGGACCCGGCCGGAGGAGGGATCGTCCGGACGGAATATTACCCCGGCCCCGGGGGTTCCACTTTGCCTGTAAAACAATTTCTCCCGGCCCGCCCCCGGCCGGAATTGCTGCTTCTGTTTCATGGAGCGTCCCCTTACGGTGAAAATCACCCGGCTCTGGACCAGATGGCCCGGGCGGCGGCCGCAGCCGGGATCACGGTCTACATTCCCCGGATTCCACCCCTGATGCGTCTGGAAATCCGACCCGACCTGGATGGCTGGATTGAACAGGGATATGCCTGGGCGCGGTCCCGGGTAAGCCCCGACACTTCCGTCCGGATCATGGGAGTCAGCTTTGGTGGTCCCCTGGTCCTGAAAGCCTTGAGTTCCGGTTCGCTCCGGGACGATCCCCCGGAAGCGGTCCTGCTCTACGGATCCTATTTTGACATCGATTCCATCCTGGACTACCTCTGCAGCGGACAAATGAATTTCCTGGGGCGTCATTGGGTCCAGCCGGTCAACGAGTGGGGGCTGGTCGTGTTTTTTCACAATTATCTGGACCGGATTGATCCGGGCTATTCGGTCCGGGGATTGCGGCAGGTCCTGGCCCTGCGGGTGGCAGACGAGGTGGAGGCCTCGAGGGCCTGCGCCGCCCGGTTACAGGGCCGGGAGAAGGCTGTGGCAGAAGGATTGTTGCAGGGGAAAGCGAATGCTGAAATCCGTCGCCTGACGCGCCTGATCCGGGAGGCCGCAGAAAAGGAATTTAGAGCCCTCTCTCCCCGAACGTTTGCCCACCGGGTTCGTCAGCCGGTGTTTCTGATTCACGGGCAGGCGGACACCATGGTTCCCTTCACCGAGTCAGTCCGGCTGGCGTCAGCCCTGCCCCGGAGCCGTCTGCTGGTCACCCGTCTCTACGAACACAGTGAAATGAAATCGGGTGGGGCGCGCTTGCAGGCCGGATGGGAAGGCATGAAAATCCTGTTTTTTCTGACTCGTTTCTTTGAGGCGACCGCGTGAAAACCGGATTCCGGATTCTGTTTCTGTCGGCCGAAGTGGCTCCCTTTTCCAAAGTGGGTGGACTGGGGGACGTGGCCGGGAGTCTCCCGCGGGTGCTGGCCCGGCGGGGTCATGCCCTGCACGTCGTATCGCCGTGGTATTCAACCATCGATGCGGAAGCTCATGGGATTCGGGTTGTCCATGAAGATTGGATCCGGTTCGACGGCCGCAAGCAACGGTTCCAGTTGGGAAAGACGAAGTACGAGGGGGTCGATACCTGGTTCGTGGGCAATCCGGACTATTTCCACCGGAGCGGAATTTATACCGATACCACCGGAGAGGGATATGCCGATAACGGCAAACGCTTCCTGTTTTTTCAGCTGGTAATGAGCCGCCTGATTGCGGATCGCTTCTTCCGGCCGGACGTGCTCCACAGCAATGACCATCACACGGCTCTGGTACCGCTGTTCTGCCGGCTGCTGGGTCGGTCCATACCGGCGGTACTCACCCTCCATAATGTATCCTACCAGGGCCACCTGTCTCCGGACGATATCCATGCCCTGCCCCCGGATCTGGCGGAGGAACTGCGGCGCAGGACGATCCCTCCGGCATGGTTGAATCCACTGGCGGTAGGCGTGGAAACCGCCCGGGAAATCAACACCGTCAGCCCCACCTACGCCCGGGAACTTCTCCGTAAACCGACGCTGGCAGGTGAATTGCACCCCTTCCTCAGGCGGCATCGAACTCATTTCCGGGGGATTCTGAATGGCATCGATACCTCCTACTGGAATCCGGCCAGGGACCCGTATTTGTCCTCTCCCTACGACAGCACCAGACTGGAGCGTAAGGAAGCCAATAAACAAACCCTGATACGGGAATGCGGCCTGGAATTACAGGCGGGGAAACCCCTGATCGGATCCGTTTCCCGCCTGGTGCAGAGCAAAGGAATTGATTTGATCATCCGGGAAATTCCCCACCTGTTGGAGGAGGGAGCGGCCCTGGTGTTTCTGGGGACTGGGGCGGAGGCATACCAACAGGCGCTGCAGGAAACGGCCCGTCAGCATCCGGGGCGGGTGTACTATTCAGCCGATTTCAATGAACCTCTGGCTCACCGGATCGAAGCCGGCGCCGACTTGTTTCTGATGCCGTCCCGGTTTGAACCCTGTGGTCTGAATCAGATGTACAGTCTCCGGTACGGGACCCTGCCGGTGGTCCATCGTACCGGCGGTCTGGCCGATTCGGTTGTCCCCTGGAACCAGCCTGGCGGCTGTGGTTTCGTCTTTCATCCCTACCGGATCGGAGAATTTCGCCGGGCGTTGCGGGAGGCGATGCACTGTTTTGAAGATCGACGGCTGTGGCGCCGCCTGCAGCGAAACGGCATGGGACGGGATTTTTCCTGGGAACGGTCCGCTCAGGAATACGAATTAATGTATATTGACGCCTTGAAAAGGGAGGATTCCCATGCGAAAACATGAACTGGCCGCCATTGTGTTGGGCGGGGGACGGGGCGAACGGCTCTGGCCGCTGACCAAGGAACGGGCAAAACCGGCCGTGCCGATTGCCGGTAAGTATCGCCTGATCGACATTCCTCTCAGCAATTGTATCAATAGCGGCGTACACCAGATTTATATTTTGACCCAGATCAATACCGGGTCCCTCCATCGCCACATCTTTCAGAGCTACAAGTTTGACATCTTCTCCGGCGGAAATGTGGAAATATTGCCCGCTCAACAGACGCTGGAACGAACGGACTGGTTCCAGGGTACGGCCGATGCAGTCCGGGCGTACTGGGATCGCTTCGAGCGAATCCAGGCGGACCGTTACCTGATCCTGGCCGGTGACCATTTGTATGCCATGAATTACCGGGATTTTCTACGGGTGCATCGGGAGACGGAAGGAGATCTTACGGTGGCGGCGATGCCAGTGCCGGTGGAGGAAGCCCATCGGTTCGGGATCCTGAAAACCGACGAGTCCGGCCGGATTACCCATTTTGTGGAGAAACCCCGGGATCCCAAACTGCTGAAGGAATTCAGCCGGACGATTCAGGGGCGGCCCATGGTCATGGCTTCCCTGGGAATCTATTTATTCCGGAAGGACGTGTTGCGGGACGCCCTCCGTTTTTCCGGAAACGATTTTGGGAAAAATATTATTCCGGAAGCCCTCCAGCATTTCCGCGCCACCGTCTTCTCCTTTGAACAATACTGGGAAGACATTGGAACCATTGGGGCTTTCTATCGGGCCAACATGGAACTCACCCGCCCGAATCCTTCGTTTAGTTTTTTCGATGTCGTGCATCCCATGTATACCCGTTCCCGGTTTTTACCCGGGAGCCAGGTTCGCCGGGCCGAAATCACCGATTCCATCATCAATGAGGGTTGTCGGATCGGTCGGGCTTCCATTGCCAATTCCGTGGTGGGAATCCGTTCTGTCATTGGGGATGATGTCCGTCTGGATTCCGTGTATATGATGGGAGCCGATTATTATGCCTCCGCCCCGGAAGTGCCCCCGGTGGGCGTGGGGGACGGATCGGTATTGAGCCGGGTGATTCTGGATAAAAATGTCCGCCTGGGGAAGGGTGTTCGCCTGGTTAATGAACGCCGGGTGGAGCGGGAAGATGGCGCCTATTACGCCATTCGGGACGGTATCATCGTGATCCCCAAAAATACCGTGGTCCCGGACGGCACCGTCCTGTAAGGCGGCGTCCGCCCCCCAGCCGAGGCATTCTCTCAGGCCTGTCCACCGATTCCGGTGATATCGCCCACTTCCACACCCAGGGAGCGGGCGGCAGTCTGCCACATGCGTTCTTCAGGAGTCGTAAAAATAAATTCCGGGGTGGTAGACTGGAGAAGCCAATCCCCGTTTTCAATTTCCCGTTCCAGTTGCCCTCCGGCCCATCCGGCGTGTCCCAGCATCAATTTGAAATACCGGGGACCTTTCTCGCGGCTGATGTCTTCCAGGATTTGTTTATGACTGGTCAGGGCGAATTGATCGGAAACGGTCACACTGTGATCCGACTGGTAATCGGTACTGTGCAGGATGATGCCCCGTTCGATCATCACCGGTCCGCCGAAGTAAAGTGTATGGACGATTTCCAGTAGCTGAGAGTTTTCTTTATACACATCCACAAAGAGTTTTTTCAGGGCCGGTTCTTCGAAGGGTCGATTCACGATCAAACCCATGGCACCCTCGGTGGTGTGATCACAGATCAGGACGACCGACCGGGCGAAGTAGGGGTCCTGCATATGGGGCATGGATATGAGGATTGAATTTTTCAGGGAGCCCATGAGAAAATGTAGCCAGAACGGAACTGAGGGGCAAGCAAAGGTTGACTCCGGCAAACGACGCTGGCGGATTCCCATGAAGGGTGATAGTTTCTCCCGGTTGTCTGTAGGGTGTTTATGTGAGATTTATTCTGGTTCTCATAAGCTGGAATCTGGTGGTGGGTCAGATTCGGATCACGGAGGTGATGTATAACCTGCCCGGAGCCGATTCCCCCAATGAATTTGTGGAATTGGTGAATATGTCAGTCACGGACACGGCGGATCTCCGGGGTTATCAGATCCGGGATTCGTTTACCCAGGATGCCCTGGTGGATTCAGGGTATGGTCTGCGCCTCGCTCCGGGGCAAATCGGGCTGATTCTGGAAGGGGATTATTCCTTCGCCACAGGTATATATCATGCTCTTATACCGGACAGTGTGGTCCTCATGAAAGTCGATGATTCCAGCATCGGCAACGGTCTGTCGGCGGCGGACAGTCTGTTCCTGATCGACAGCACCGGTGCGACCGTCGATTCGGTGGGATGGACGGACCGGGCACCGCCGGGATACAGCCTGGAAAAGATTCGTTATGAACTGGGGAACGCTTCCTGGAATTGGGCCCCCAGCCGGGATTCTCTGGGGACTCCGGGCCGGGAAAACAGCGTAGTGCCTCTGGAAACAGACGGAAAACTGATGCCCGGATCGGACCTGGTGGCTCCGGATACCCTGCTTCCGGGGGCGGTCGTATCCGGGACCGTTTCTCTGGTGAATGTGGGCCGGGCCACCGTTTCCGGGACGCTGGAAATCAGGGTTGATTCCCTTTTGGTAACGTCCCTGTCGGTGCCGGAGGTCGCCGAACTGGATACGATCACGATCCCGGCGGATTTCACCCTGTCCGGGAGCGGCTATCATGGGATCGATGTTTTCTGGCGGGTCCCCGAAGATGGAGATATGACCAACAATGTCGTCACCGGCAGTAAAGGGGTGCGCTTCCCGGTCGGGTGCGTGCAATTGAACGAATTTTTACCCGTTCCCGGAGCGAATCAAACCGAGTTCGTGGAAGTACTCAGCCGGCAATCCCTGACTTGGTATGGCTGGGGGGTTTCGGATTCCCATCAGGATGCGCCGGGCCGTATCTGGACCTCCGCACGAGTGGATTCGGGAACGTTGGTGGTTCTGGGGGCCGATTCCAGTTTGCTGAACCAGGTTCCCGACAGTATCCTGGTTCTGATCCCGAATTCATGGCGCTCACTCAACAACGACGGCGACGAGCTGCACCTCATGGATCCCTTCGGAACCCCGATCGATTCGTTGGCCTATTCCGCCGGCTGGGACATTATTCCAGCCACATCGCTGGAAAAAATCCTGCCCTGGCTGCCTT
>RFIZ01000082.1 GCA_003695105.1 Fidelibacterota bacterium | reverse complement strand
GTCGTTGAAGCTGCCCATGACCACCACCCGGTGTACCGGGTGCTCCGGGCGGAACCGGAAGCGGTGGGGGACCATGGGCAGGGACCGCACCATCAAGTCCAGTCGTTCGCCGTCCACCTGGAAGGGGACATCCAACAACGCCGGCGTGTCGGCCCCGGGCCGAATGAATACCGTCCCGTCTGCATAACGCAGGTCCACCTGCTTCAGGGTGGGAAACACTACCTGAGCCGGGGGTCGGGTGAAATAATTGGCCAGCAGAAAACGGGTCTCCTGCCCCCGGGGACAACGAACCACCGGCAGCGGGGCCACGATTTCCGGCTCTTCCGACGGCCCGCAGGCGACCAGACACAGGAACAATACCGACAAGATTTTTCGCATTATCCAAACTCCTCAAAGCCGTAATTTAGTGACTCAAAACAGAGTGAAACATTGAAAAGCCCCACTGTAGTCCAACGAATTCGATCCTCCTTCCTCCGGTGTCTGTTCCCGGGGATATTCATGATCACAGGATGTACCATGATTCAACCCACTCCCTTGTCATTTGGCGCCTTTGTTCACGATCATTCCACCACCTTTCGCTTTCATGCGCCGCGGGCAGACCGGGTGTTGTTGGTTCTGTTCTCGGCAGTCACCGACACCGGCGGAACCGAGCTGGCTATGCATGCCGTTTCCGGAGGCAACTGGGAACTCACGGTCCCCGGGGTGGGCGTGGGCCAGCTGTACGGCTACCGATTGGAGGGCACCGCCCCCGGTATCGATCCCGGCGTCATCATCGCCGATCCCTATTCCCTGGCGGCCGTCACCCAAAACACCTATCGCCATGTGGCCAAAACACTGATCATCGATGAATCCTTCGATTGGGAAGGAGATCACTGGCAGACCCTGGATCCCCGGGACGCCGTCATCTACGAATTGCATGTACGGGACATGACCCGCCACCCCTCCTCCGGGGTCTCCCGGCCCGGGACCTACCTGGGACTGACGGAAGAGGACCGTCCGGGAGGACTGAGCCATCTCATCGACCTGGGTGTCAATGCCGTCCAAATCATGCCGGTGATGGATTTCGCCAACGTGGAGGTTCCGTTCCGGGACAGCACCGCTCCGGTTTTCAACACCTGGAACCCCTACGCCCGGAATCATTGGGGCTACATGACGACCTTCTTCTTCGCCCCGGAATCTTACTATGCCAGTGACGGCACCACCGAACCGGGAGCGTGGAACGGGATCTCCGGGAAAGCGGTCCCGGAATTCAAGACCCTCATCAAAACGCTCCACCGGCACGGAATCGCCGTCATCATGGACGTGGTCTACAATCACGTGTCCAATTACGACTATCAGCCCCTGAAATACACGGATCGGGAGGAATATTTTCGGCTCACGGAAACGGGTGAGTTCGAATCGTTGAGCGGCTGCGGGAACGACACCCGCACCGAAAGTCCTGCCATGAGGCGCCTGATTCTGGAAAGTCTGAAATTCTGGCTGACCCATTACCACGTGGACGGCTTTCGCTTCGATCTGGGGAATCTCATCGATCCGGACACCCGCGACCAGATCATCCGTGAATTGCGGGCCCTCCATCCCGGGGTGATCATTCTGGCGGAACCGTGGGGTGGGGGCTATGATCCGGCGGGATTTTCCGATCAGGGCTGGGCCTCCTTCAACGACCAGATTCGCAACGGCGTCAAGGGACAGAACCCCGTCGACGGGCTGGGCTTCCTGTTCGGACAGTGGCAGGGGAACAATTCACCGCAGTCCCTGCAAACCTATGCCATGGGCAGCTTGCGATCGTTCGGCGGCGCGTACCGCACGCCGGCCCACAGCGTCAATTACCTGGAGTCCCATGACGATTACACCCTGGGTGATTTCATCCGCATCGGAACCGGGGATGTGCTCCCCGACCAGGTGATTCAGGACCGGGAAGCCAACGCCCGTCTCACCCCCCGCTGGAGACACCTGAATCAACTGGGCGCCCTGTTTCTGTTCACGTCCCAGGGAATGACTTTCCTCCACGCCGGCCAGGAGTGGGGCCGGAGTAAAGTCATCGCGCCCACAGACGTTCCCGATCCCGACGTGGGCCGGATCGATCACAATTCCTACAACAAGGACAATGAAACCAACTGGCTGAACTGGCAGGAACGGGACTGGAACCGGGAATTGGTGGACTATTACCGGGGACTGATCGCGTTGCGACGGGCGGAACCGGCTTTCCGGCGGTCGGAGCCGGAGGATTTCACGTTTCTGGACACGGGAGACCGGGTTGCTCTGGCCTATCTCCTGGCGGACACCTACCTGGTCGTGCTGAACGGAGACACGGATGCGCCGCTTACCCTTCCTCTGCCGGACGGTACCTGGGAGACGATCGTCGATTCCACGGTCCACCCCGAAACCCCCGTCCCGGCGGATTCGCCCCTCACGGTTCCTCCGACCCGGGGACGGATCCTGCGGCGCCGGTAAGTCTCTTCCGCCCGGACCGGACCGCCGGTTACCGCAAATAGATCATTTTTCGCGTCTGCTGTTTCCCGGCAGATTGTAACCGGTACAAATACACTCCGGAACTCACCGGGCGACCCGATGCATCCTTGCCGTCCCAGGACAGGGTATGCCAGCCCGGGGACTGGACCCGGTTCACCAGGGTGATCACTTCCCGGCCCTGCAAATCGTAGACCGTCAGGTTTGCCCGGCCCGTCCGGGGCAGGGAATACCGGATGGTGGTGGCCGGATTGAACGGATTGGGCACATTGGGGAGGAGGATCCAGTCCGTGGGCAGGGGGGTGTCTGTCGGGTCCACGGCCAGCAGTCCGGGTGTCGGTCTTTCCGTCCGGAAATCGGTGTACAGATGAAATTCCCCCGGTGCCAGCGGAATGGTGGCATTCACGTCGGTAACGATCAGGCTGTCCCCGGAAAAATAATCGTACCAGATGCCGGGACCATAAAACTGGGGATTGATGCTCTGAGAGAAGACGGCAAAGTTTCCCACGATGACGGCATGGTCCTCCCCCCGGCTGAGGCGCAGGCGCTTCTTCCCGGTGGAACTGTTCAGCCAGGTATCCACCTCGGTGTCGCCGCTGGAAAAGAGGGGTTCGCGGTGCCGGAGCCGGAGCAAAGCCTGCCAGGTCTGATAAAGTTTCCGGCGGTCTTCATCCTGGTAATAATTCCAGCGGATCGGCTTTTCACAGACGCGGCAGGGAACGTCGATGGATACATCATACCCCAGCTCCCCAAACTGCCAGATCATTTTCGGTCCCGGCAGGGTGAAGAAAAAGGCACCGGCCAGTTTCATCCGGTTGAGGGCGGTGCTCAGTTCCCGGATCTGGTACTCCCCGTTGCCGTTTCCGTACTGCAAATTCTTGTACATGAGGCGCTCTTCGTCATGGCTCTCCATGTACGTCACCAGATGCGGTACCGTCCATCCCCGGGTGCCGTAGTAGCCCCAACTGAAATCGGAATCGCCGACCCACCCCATGGTGGCTTCGTTATAGGCGTAATTCAGATTCCCCCAGAGGAGGAAACCGTAATTGGCCAGCACCGTCTCTTCCGCATTCTCGGTAAAATGCTCCAGAATCAGGATGGCGGAACTATCCAGCGACCAGATCCGGTCGGCGATCCGCTCCAGGTTGGCAATCCGGGAAGCATCGTAGGCCCAGCCGTCACCGGGGGTATTGGTAAACCCCTTGGAAAAGTCGAACCGGAAGCCGTCCACCTGAAAATCCGTTACCCAGTGAGCCAGGACCCGGTCCACAAAGTAGCGGGTGTCGGGACTCTCATGATTGAAATCATATCCCCAGGCAAAGACCGGATTGGGAGACTGGACATTATACCAGGGATTGTCCGCCGCCGGCCGGTTATTGGTGTCGTCCCAGTAGAGCTGGACCAGGGGGGACAGGCCGTAGGAATGATTCAGCACCAGATCCTGGATGACGGCGATGCCGCGGCGGTGACATTCGTCGATGAAACGCTTCAGTGTATGGGCGGTCCCATAATATTTGTCCGGCGCAAAATAGAAATCCGGATTATAGCCCCAGCTGGAGTTGCCTTCGAATTCATTGATGGGCATCAATTCAATGGCATTGATGCCCAGCCGGTCCAGATAGTCCAGCGTATCCCGCAAGGTGGTATAATCGTGGAGTTGAAGAAAATCCCGCACATGCAGTTCATAGATGATCAGATCCTCCACGGCCGGGGGTCGGAACGTATCGCTGTATACCCACTGAAAGGGCGTCTGGGCCGTTTGGAGCACTCCCACGGGATAGCGGGTTTTGCCATGGGGATAGGGCTTCAGATCCGGAAAGGTCTGGTTGGAAATGTAACCGTCATTCCAGGGATCCAGGATCAGTTCGCTGTACGGGTCGGCGATCCGCAGGGTTCCGTCCACCAGGTATTGGAACGCATACTGAGTGGCTACGGAGAGACCCGACACTTCTACCCACCAGAGGGTGCTGTCGGCCCGGGGCTGATACCGGTGCATGAAATAGGTCGTATCCACTTTCCAGTCGTTGAAATCGCCGATGACGTAAACAAAGTCTTTGCGGGGTGCATACAGGGCCAGAATCACGGACTGGACGCCGGTGTAATTGATTCCGGGCCGGACGCCGGCCGGCGGCGGAGCCTCCGTCACAGGGGGATTGACCATGAAGACAAAGGCCACTGAATCGCGGTAACCGGCGGTGTCGCTGGCCACGCCCAGCCAGTGCTGGGGTCCGGCAGACCCGGCGGTGGCGTGAAAGGGATAGCGCAGCGTATCCGCTCCGGTGGCCGCCACCCGAATATTTCCCTGCCACAATTCCAGGGAATCCGCCCGTGAATTGTGGGTAACCGCCGTCAGGACGATCTCCACCGAATCGCCGGGATTCAGGAAATAGGGAGAGCGCAGTGGATCCTCAAACTGGACTGTCAGGACCGGGGCCACCAGAACGGCCGTAATCCGGGCGTCCAGAAAATAGACATTCCAGTTGGCTCCGCCCAGGCTGTGACCCCACTCCGGTCCCGGGTTGGAGGGGGTTCCGGTATTGACGACGAAATGGATGGACACGATCGTGGTGTCGGTGGGCAGGGACACGGACCAGATCCCGTCGGCAGCTTCGGTCATGGGGGTCCGGGCCGCCACGCCGTCGGAATGGAGTACCGTCCCCGGAGGCCAGAGATCGGTCGGAGGGGTCTGCCAGCCGCCGGTGAAGGCCTCATTGACGCCCCAGTGCAGCACCAGGCCGGAGGGGTGGTC
>RFIZ01000081.1 GCA_003695105.1 Fidelibacterota bacterium | reverse complement strand
GTCCACCTGACTGGCCTCGGCGTATTTGATAATGTTACTGAGGGCTTCCTGCAGAATCCGGTAGATGGCCATTTCCAGGTCCGGGTTCAATCGGTCCCGGGAAATATTTTCTTCGAAGTTGATTTTCAGCTTGCTTTCGGCAGGAACGGTCCGGATTAATTCCCGGATTGCTTGCGGCAATCCCAGGCGCTGGAGCGAAAGGGGATTCAATTCAAAGGACAAGCGGCGACACTCTTCAATCGCATTTTGAATCAGTCGCTTGGCATGGGATATTTTCTCCATGAAGTCCGGCATCTGGGGAATCACGGCGCTGGCCAACATATCCATATGGATCGAAATCGTGGCCAGAAATTGTCCCAAACTATCGTGAAGATCCCGGGAAATCCGTTCCCGTTCCTTGTCCTGAATATGGATCAATTTCTGGGACAGCCGCCGGTATTTTTGCTCACTGGACCGTAGGGCATCTTCCAGTTGAATCCGTTGGGTGATATCGGTGTGAATGGCAATATATCCCGTCACGTCTCCCCCTTCATCTTTCAACGGAGCAATCGTCAAATTGGCATTATAGAGACTGCCGTCCTTTTTGCGGTTGGTGATCAACCCCGACCACCGGTGGCCGCCCCGGATGGTCTCCCACATTCGTTGATAAAAATCTTTCCCTTGTAATCCGCTCTTCAGGATCCGGGGCGTTTTCCCCAGGATTTCTGCCGATGTGTATCCGGTCAAACGATAAAAAGATGGATTGGCATATTGGATCACACCATCTTTATCCGTCATCAGAATGGATTCTCCGGCCGCTTCGATTCCGTGACTGAGGCGTTGAATTTCCCGATCCCGTTCTACCTGAGCGGTGATATCACGGAGGATACCCTGCATTTGAGACCTTGCAGAGGTGCTTTCCCGAATGGATTGTAAGGACAGTAAACAGTAAAGGACGGTGGAATCCGGGCGGGGAATTTCCAATGGAAAATCCTTGACCCGGCCGTCACTTTCCAGTCGATGCTGTAATTGAGTTTGTCGGTCCCGGTCAGGTACCATCGTGAATAATGAAAGAGGTTGAACGGAGGTAGCGGCTTCCGGAAACATTTGCTGAAAGGATCGGTTCGTTTCCACGATGGTTCCGTCCTGCTCCATGATGAAAATAGGATCCATGGATTGTTCGAACAGCGTATGATACCGTTCCTGGTTTCGGATCGTTTCCCGTTGCATGGATTCCATTTTTCGCAGCCGGTCGATTTCGAGTTGACTCCGTCGTAGCGCCAGTTGATTTCGACGCCGGACGTTCCGCCCTACTCCCCAGGCCAGGGTGGCGAAAAGAAGGCCATACACCACCAAAGCGGGCATAGATTTCCAGAGGGGAACCGGGATAACAAATTCCAGAGTCGTCGAAGGTCCGTATTCCTGTGAGAAAATATCGCGGGCTTTGACTTCAAGCCGATACGTACCCGGAGGTAAATGGGTATAGGTGACACGATGATCTCCATTGCTGAGGATGCGCCATTTCGGTTGTATTCCTTGCAACCGATAGGCATATTCCACGAAAGAGGGTGGGCGGAAGTCCAAACCAGAGAAGGAAAACTCCAACTGGAACGGGACCGAGGACAATTGAACCCGGTAGTCGGGGAAATATCGGTACTCCTGTTTCCCGTTTTGAACGGTAGAGTGGAGACTGGTACTCGTCGCCATCCGCGTGATCGTAACCCTTGGGCTGGTATTCCGGTTCAGGACCGAATCGGGGGTAAACGACACCAGTCCATTGATCCCCCCGAAAAAAAGTCGGCCGTCCCGGTCCCGGTAGGCCGCACCCCGGTTGAATTCATTCCCCGGTAAGCCGTCCAGTTCGGAAAAATTACGAAACGATTCCGTTTCGGGATCGAAACAGGACAGGCCCTGGTTGGTGCTGAGCCACAACCGTCCCCTTGTATCTTCCAGAATCCTGTAAACCACATTGTTGGGCAAACCATCCTCATGGTCCCAATGGCGAAAATGCTGTTCATCCGGCAGATAGCGGTGCAGTCCTTCCTCGGTTCCGATCCAGATTCGGCCCCGCCGGTCTTCCATCAGGCAAAGAATGCGATCACTCTGCAACCCGGATTTCCGGGCCGGATCACGGACAAATCGATGCGGATCGGACAGAGATTCTCCCGATCGTCGGAACCGGATCAAACCGGAATGATCAGTACCGATCCAGGTTTCCTTTCCGGTGTGGAGGATCGCATTCACTTTATCATTCGGCAGAGTGCCCGAATCCCCCCGGGAGAACCCACGATCCAGATATTGTTCTTTCTTCAGATCAAAGCGGCGGATGCCCCTGGCCGTTCCCAACCAGAGAAGGGAATCACGATCGGCGGCCATGGCGAAGATGAGATTATCTCCATTGTTTTCCTCCCCCGGCAAGCGGAAAGAACGTATGTGTCCGGAACGGACATTCAGGTGATGCAGCCCGCCGCCCTCCGTGCCGATCCACAATCCGCCGGATCCGGCCATCAGGCAATATACATTCCGGTTGACCAGGCCTTCTTTTTCGGCGTAGGTCTGAACCCTGGGTCCGCCCGGCCTGGCAAATCGATCCAGACCGCCGTAGGAGCCTACCCACAATTCGCCGGACTTCGTTTCCAAAATAGCCCGGATACTGCTATGACTGAGACCCCGGGAGTCGTCGGCATGCCAGCCAAAAGAGGTAAAGGGAGAATGGAGCCAGAGCCGGTCCGCCCCTTCGCCCCAGAAACCAATCCAGATCATCCCTGTCCCATCCCGGAATAAGGTATTGATCGTGTTATATCCCAGGCTGCGCTCATCCCGGGGATCATGATAAAAGAAGCGGATGGATCCTGACCGGGGCTGAAACAGGGCAACCCCCTGGTTTTGAAGACTGAGTAACAGCCGGCCTCCGTCCAGAACAATGATCTGATTTACCGACAACCGTTTCTGATCCGGTCCCAGCCACCGGTATCCACGTATTGCGTGCGTTTCAGGGTTCCAGGCTACCAGTCCCCTGGACGTACCGATCCAAAAGCGACTGTCCTTGTCTTCCCGTAGACAATAAATCCGACCAAGAGTATCTGGCAGATCCATCGCCCGTAATTGTAATGTATCCCCACTGGAGCCATTCCATTGCCAAATTCCCGCTTCACCCACAAACCAGAGTTGATTCCGCGAATCCCGCAGGATGGTCGTCACCGTCGGTAATCGCTGGGAACGAAGCCGGTCATCCACGGGAATCACCCGGTGGATGCGATCGT
>RFIZ01000080.1 GCA_003695105.1 Fidelibacterota bacterium | reverse complement strand
GAATCGCAACCTGCCGCAACGGATCAACCTTTTGGAAACATTCATCAAAGAGAATCATGCGGACGGTTTGCTGGTCAACTCCATCAAGAGCTGTAACTCATTTTCGGCCGGACAACTCGTCATGATGCGTGACCTCGAGGAACGACTGGGTATTCCGGTCGGCTTCATCGAAACCGATCTGGTGGATCCCCGGTACTATTCTTATTCCAACATCAAAAACCGTCTGGATTCCTTCTTCCAGATGCTGGACCAGCGCCACACGGTCCGCCTCGGTGAAGACTGGTTGTCCGATGATGTTTTAGCCTGAGGAGGAGGGATGAAAGTTTATCTGGGTATCGATCTGGGTTCGACCACATCCAAGGCCATCATTCTGAACGAGCAGGAGGAGATCATCGGCCGGGGCATAACCAATACCCGGGCCAATTACGAAGTTGCCGCCGAAATCGCCCGGATGGAAGCCGAATTCAATTCCCGGTTCACTTTGCTGTTCGATGCACTGAAATCCCGCCACGGGGAAGACATCCCCTGGGATGAGTTGTATCAGGTGGTGGCGACCCGGTTTCATTATTTGCAGTTTCAGGAACGCTTCCGCCGGTTGATCGCCGAAATGAACCACCTCATTCAGTCGGAGTACCCTGACCACAAGGACCAATATCTGAAGCTGCTGGAGCAGACCAGCCGGAGGATCGATACAACTGTCCGCCGGCGGTTTTTCACCGGACGAATTTCTCAATCCTCGGAATTTTTCCGGGACCTGTTCTCCAGCGTCTATCTGGATGTGCTGCCTGCGGATGATCGGTCTGTCTACGACCAGATGGTGGCGATCTACGACCGGGCCATCACACCGGTGGAAAACCAATTGATCCAATTCGACTTCCGGGATCTGGTGTCCAGGGCATTGGGTTTGGTGGACGATCTGGCGGACACCACCCGAACCCTGATCCTGCACGATCTGGAAGGTATTGAAGCCATCGATCTCACCCCTGCCGATTATATCGGCACGGGGTACGGCCGCCAACTCTTGCCCTTCAAGGAAGAACATATCAAATCGGAAATCCTTTGTCACGCCATGGGAGCCCATTATTTTTTTCCGAAAACCAGAACGGTGCTGGATATCGGGGGTCAGGACACCAAAGCCATTCAGGTGGATGAAAACGGACTGGTGACCAGCTTCCAGATGAATGACCGCTGCGCAGCCGGGTGCGGTCGGTATCTGGGGTACATCGCCGATGAAATGAATATCAGTGTCAGTGAGCTGGGTCCCCTGGCCATGGAGGCGGACTATGAGTCCAACATTTGCAGTACCTGTACCGTTTTCGCCGGAGCGGAGCTGCGGGAATATCTGAACCTGGGGGAGAAAAAAGAAAACATCCTGGCGGGCCTGCACAAAGCCATCGTACAGCGGGCCTTTGCGCTGCTGGCCCGGTCGGGGGGAGTGCGAAACGAATTCACCTTCACCGGCGGCGTGGCTCGCAATGTGGCTGTACGGGAATATGTGTCCCGCCTGACGGAAGCCAATTACGGGAAGATGACCATCAATTGCCACTGGGATTCCATTTTTATGGGAGCCCTGGGTGCGGCGATCTTCAGTAAAAGGAGAAAAGCATGAGCGATTTGACCCTGGGGATTGACGTCGGTTCCAGTTTCATCAAGCTGGCTCTGGTGAAATACGGTGAACAATCTGAGATATTGGAATTGGTGAACGAAAAAATCCGGAAACGGAATCCCACGCAATTGATTCAGTCCACAATGGATGATCTGCTCCAGCGTCACGGTCTTGAGTATGAGGACCTGATCTACGTGGCGTCCACCGGTGAAGGGGAACAGGTGCCCCGGAAACGGGGGCATTTCTACAGTATGACCTCTCACGCCAAGGGGGCCTCCTTCATCGATAGTCGCGTGCGAACGGTGGTGGACTTAGGAGCCCTGTTCTGCCGGGTGGTAACCATGGAATCCGGCGCCCGGGTCAAGAATTACGCCATGACGGGACAGTGTGCTTCCGGTTCGGGACAATTCCTGGAGAATATCACCCGTTACCTGGGGGTTACCCTGGATGAAGTGGGGCCCCTCTCTCTGAAATCTCAGGACCCGGCCAAGACCAGCGGCATCTGCGCTGTACTGGCGGAAACCGATGTCATCAATATGGTGTCCCGGGGCATCCCTACGGAAGATATTGTCAAGGGTATCCATTTATCCATTGCCCGGAGAGTGATTAAATTACTGCGAAAATTGCAGGTGGAATCTCCGGTGGGATTGACCGGCGGTCTGGCGCGGGATGTGGGCCTGGTGGAGGCTTTGCGGGAATTGGTTCAGGAATTGAATATGGATCTGGACATCCTTCCCCTTCAAAACGGCTATGCCGCCGGTGCTATTGGAGCCGCCTTGTGGGGAGGATTCCGCCATTACAAATTATTGGAGCAAGCGGCATGATCATTTATTCCAGCGATTACGAACTTCCTGACTATCCGCCCAATCTGGCCGCCCTGATCCAGTCCAACGCCAACCGTTTCCAGGACCACATCGTGTTTCAGGACCGGATTCAGGGTGAATTTTCGCGACTGTCCTGGTCTACGTTCTACCAGGATATCTGTCGGCTGCAGTCCGGGCTTCGGCGGCTGGGTCTTCAGACCGGCGATCGGGTCGCCATCCTGTCCCGTAACCGGCGGGAAATGCTGGAAATCGAGATGGCCCTTATGACCATGGGAGCCATCGCCGTACCCATCTTCGCCGGCTATCCGCCGGCTCAGGCCGATCGACTGACCCATTTTTGCGATCCGGTGGCGGTCGTGGTGGCGGACGGAGCTCAGTATGCGAAACTGGACACGCCGGAATCGTTTCCGACGATCATCCACTTCGACGACCTCCTGGCGAAGGAACCCAACCTGGTGTCCTTTGCCGACCTGTTGAAGGAGCCCGCCGAAGCTGACATCGCCGGTCTGGATGTCAATCCCGACACGATTTGTCTGATGATGTATACGTCCGGCACCATGGGCAAGCCCAAATGCGTTCAGTTGACCCACGGCAACATTTTATCCCAACAGGCGGCCATGCGGGTCCTCTGGCAATTATCGGAATTCGACCGCATCCTGGCCTACCTGCCCTGGCACCACAGTTTCGGCGGAATTTTCGAAAAATACGCCGCCCTCTACAACGGAGCCACCCTGTCGCTGGAGCATGGGTTCGGGAAAGATATCCGCATTCTTCTGGACAATTGGGAAGCCGTGAAACCCACGGTGTTTTTCAGCGTGCCCAAGATTTACCAGGAACTGGTGGCACGAATGCTCCAGGCACCCCGCCTCGAGGAAGTGATTTTCCATCCCGAACTGCGATTTATCTTTACGGCCGCCGCGCCCCTGCCCAAAAACATTTCCAAACATTTCGAGGAACGGAACATCCCCGTCTATGAAGGCTGGGGATTGACGGAAACTTCTCCCTGTTGTACCGTGACTGATCCCACCATTCCCCGGGTTCCGGGCATCGTCGGGAAACCCATCCCCGGCGTGGAAATTGCCCTGGCGCAGGACGGTGAAATCCTGGTGCGGGGACCGAACGTCATGAAGGGCTATTATAAAAATCCCGAGGAAACGGAGCGGGTTCTGATCCGGGACGGCTGGTTCCGCACCGGCGATGTGGGGACGTATACGGAAGCCGGTCTCCAGTTGATCAGTCGCAAAGACCGGATCTTTAAGCTGAGCAATGCGGAGAAGGTCATTCCCACGGAAATCGAAAATGTGATATCCGAGGATTGTCTCTTTCTGACCCATGCCTATTTGGCCGGGAGCGGCCGGGACTATCCCGTCGTTCTGTTGTTTCCGAACAAGACATTACTGGATAATTTGCCGGAAGAGTCCAAACTCAAGGAAGGGTGTGCCTGCCCCCGGTCCTTGGAGGAATTTTCCCACTGTCTGTCCCATTGCTTGTCGGAGCTGAACCGGGAGCTGGAAGTGAAATATGCGCGTCCCCGGGCCGCCATGCTCCTGGATCATGAATTGAGTATTGAAAATGAGGAATTGACCCCCTCCATGAAGCTGGCCCCCAACGTGGTAGGCAGGGCCTTCAAGGCCAACATCGACTACCTCTATGGTGAGGGACCGGCGCCGGACGAAAAAGTGTACGTCATCCAACTGGAGCACTGATGCTGACGGCGCAGAAAAAACTGAAACCATTGCTCACGTCCTATTATCAATCCCTGACGGCGCCGGTGGCCTGGTGTACCAGCGCAGGACCGGCGGAAATCCTGCGGGCCCTGGGATTTCGGGTTTATTTTCCGGAAAACCACGGGGCCATGCTGGGGGCCTCCCGTACCGCGGAACGCTATATTCCCGTGGCCCATCAATTGGGCTACACCGGAGAGATTTGCAGTTACCTCACGTCCGATATTGGCGCCTGGCTGAAACAGGAAACGCCTCTCACCCGGGCCTACGGCATCGCTTCCGTTCCCAAACCGGATCTGCTGGTGTTCAACACCAATCAATGCCGGGAAATTAAAGAATGGTTTTCATTCTTTGCGGAAAAGTTTTCTGCACCCATTTTCGGCATCCATTCGCCAAGAAACCTCGATGAAATTACACCGGAGGTTCTGGAT
>RFIZ01000079.1 GCA_003695105.1 Fidelibacterota bacterium | reverse complement strand
GTTTGGATGATAGTCTTAGGGGACTGGCGGAGGCCGGTTGTCGCCTGGGACATCTATTGCTGGACGGCATCGGTGACGGGATTTGGCTGGAAGGAGAGGACCTGCAGAAAATCATTTCCATCGGACTGGGCATCCTTCAGGCCGTGCGCCTGCGCATGACCAGAACCGAATATATTTCCTGCCCCAGTTGCGGCCGGACACTATTTGATCTGCAGGAAACCACCGCCAGGATTCGTTCTCGCACTTCTCATTTGAAAGGGGTTAAAATTGGTATCATGGGGTGTATCGTCAACGGTCCCGGTGAAATGGCCGACGCCGATTACGGCTACGTGGGAACGGGACCAGGGAAAATTTCCCTCTACAAAGGGCAGGAGGTTGTCCGGCGAAATCTCCCTGCCGAACAGGCGGTAGATTCCCTGATCGAATTAATCCGGTCGGAAGGAGATTGGATCGATCCGGCCCCAACGGGTGAGGAAGGGTAATACCATGAAAAAACCCCTTTTGTCTTGGTTCCTGCTGCTGGGACTGTTGCATGCCCAAAGTGCTCCCAGTCTGTCGCCCATCGTTGCCTACTGGAAGACCCTGGATGCACAGCAAAAAGAAACCTTTCTCTTTTCTTACCTGACAGAGGTATACGAAACCTTTACAGATTTGAAGGGTGAATTTGGCTATAATGATTTGACCAATTGGTACTATGACCATAAAGCCCGGGTCTGTTTCGCCATTTTGAACGAACTGGATACGACGGAATTGTCTGTCTTCGTTCAATGGGTGGATGAATATTATTCCCATGACGAAAATGTAGGCGAACCCTTTGAAGAGGCTCTCCTGTTCGCCTACCGTTTTCAGCAGGCCCCGGGAGATAATTTGATCGAAAAATATCAGAATCTTCAGTTTGAGGCTCTACCGGATGAAAAATCCGATGGGCAATAAATCTTGGTGGTCGTCGTGGAAAGCACTGTATCGGAAGCAGGGGTGGCGTGGTTTTTTAAAGGAAAAGGGATGGACAGTGGTCCTGCTGTTTTTCCTGATTTATGCCATCCGTGACTCCGTCCTGTATCTGGTTTTGCCCTACCTGATTTGGAAAGGAATCTGGCCGGGCAACTAATTTTCTGTTCCTGATCTATTCACCCCGGAGGGTTATGTTAGCACGTGTGTTGAGCAGCGCCGTTTTGGGGATCGATGCCTACATCGTCCAGGTGGAGGCGCACCTGTCCTCCGGCCAATTGCCGAAATTTGTCACCGTTGGCCTGCCGGAAGGCGCCGTCAAGGAGAGCAAAGAACGGGTCCAGGCCGCCATCCGGAATTCCGGTTATTTTCTTCCCCGGCAGCATATTACCGTGAACCTGGCTCCGGCCGACATCCGTAAAGAGGGGTCTGGTTTTGACTTACCCATTGCCATCGGTCTCCTGGCGGCGCGGGGCGTTGTCAGGACGGATTATCTGGATCGACTGCTTCTTTTGGGTGAACTGGCCCTGGACGGGAGTGTCCGCCCCATCAAGGGGGCTCTGCCCATTGCTCTGTGTGCCCGACAGGAAGGGGTGCCGGGCATCATTGTTCCCCGGGAGAATGCCACCGAAGCCGCCGTGGTGGACCAGGTCAAAGTGGCCGGCGTCAGCCATCTGAAAGAAGTGGTGGAAATGTTGAATGGACAAAGTCCGGTGATGGCGGTGGAAGTGAACCGGGACAACCTTTTCCGCCAGAACCAGAACTATCCGGTGGATTTTTCCGACGTGCGGGGTCAGGAACAGGTGAAACGAGCCCTGGAAGTGGCTGCCGCCGGAGGGCACAATGTCATCATGGTGGGTCCCCCGGGCAGCGGGAAAACCATGCTGGCCAAACGACTGCCGACCATTCTCCCGGCACTGGTGCTGGATGAAGCCCTGGAAACCACCAAAATCCATTCCGTGGCTGGCCTGGGGCCCGGTGAGCAGGGATTAATTGCCACCCGACCTTTCCGCTCGCCCCATCATACCATCTCCGATGCCGGTCTGATCGGAGGCGGAACGGTGCCGAAACCGGGAGAAGTGTCCCTGGCTCATCATGGGGTTCTGTTTTTGGACGAATTGCCTGAATTCAAGAAAAATGTGCTGGAGGTGCTGCGTCAACCACTGGAAGACGGCCGGGTCACCCTGTCCCGGGCAACCATTTCCCTCACCTATCCGGCCCGCTTCATGCTGGTAGCGGCCATGAATCCCTGTCCCTGTGGCTACGCCACCGATCCCCAGAATGAATGTACCTGCACTCCCCAAATGATTCAAAAATACATGAGCCGCATTTCCGGTCCGCTCTTGGATCGGATCGATATCCACATCGACGTGCCGGCAGTTCCCTTTAGTCAGCTATCCGAAAAGTCACCGGGTGAACCCTCGGCAGTGATCCGGGATCGGGTGCAGGCGGCCCGGGAACGCCAGCTCCATCGATTCCGGCAGGAAGATCATCTCTTCGCCAACGCCCAGATGGAATCAAATCAGATCCGGACCTATTGTACCATCGATGAGGAAGGAAGCCGGCTGCTGAAAACGGCCATGCAGCGACTGGGCCTGTCCGCCCGGGCCTACGACCGCATCCTGAAAGTCGCCCGGACGATCGCCGACCTGGCCGGCGCAGACGCCATCGAATCTTCCCATCTGGCAGAGGCTATTCAGTACCGGAGTCTGGATCGTCACCTGTGGCTCACCTGAATTTTCATTCAAACCAATGGCCGTCAGGTTGTAACTTTCCCCCCTGATTGACCCTTTAATCCGTTCCTGAGAGAAGGAAAGGGGCAGAATCGAACCTCCGTTCAGGTGCGCCTGCCCGGAGGCTTTTTTTTGGAGGTCGCCATGACCAACCCACTGACAAGAGTCCTCATGAAAGCGGACGGTCTCGCCCGCTCCATCACCCGTCTCGCCCATGAAATTTTGGAACGCAATGAAGGCCCGGATCAACTGATTCTGGTCGGTATCCTGACCCGGGGGGCTCCGCTGGCACAACGGATCCAGAAGAAACTCCAGGACATTACCGGTGTCAGTCCGCCCCTGGGATCGGTGGACATCACCTTTCACCGGGACGATTACCGCGAACGGTTGGTGGTGCCCCAGGTGAAAGGAACCGATTTGCCCATGAATCTGGATCACGCCACAGTCGTCTTGGTGGATGATGTCCTCTATACCGGGCGAACCGTCCGGGCGGCTATCGACACTATTTTCTCCTATGGACGCCCGAATCGTATCCAATTGGCGGTCTTGGTGGATCGCGGACACCGGGAATTACCGATTAAAGCCGATTTTGTGGGGAAAAATATTCCTACCCATGAAGGCGAAACCATCCACGTCCATTTGGCGGAAGTGGATGGCCGGGATGAAGTTCTGTTACTGACCGGGAGAGAATGACCATGTTGACCCATAAACATCTTCTGGGACTGGAAGGATACCCCCGGGAGGACCTGGAAACGATCTTGACCACCGCTTTCAATTTCCGGGAAATTCTGGATCGCCCCATCAAAAAAGTTCCCTCTCTCCAGGGCAAGACCGTCGTAAACCTGTTTTTCGAAAACTCCACCCGCACCCGGATCAGTTTCGAGCTGGCACAAAAACGCCTCAGTGCGGATACGGTCAATTTTTCCGCCTCCACCAGCAGTCTCAAGAAGGGGGAAAGTTTCAAAGATACTGCCCAGAATATCGAAGCCATGAAAATCGATGCGGTCGTGATGCGGCATCCTGATCCGGGAGCTCCCCTGCACCTGACACACCATATCGATGCGGTGGTGATCAATGCCGGAGACGGGACCCACGAACATCCCACCCAGGCGATTCTGGACATGATGAGCCTGAAGGAAAAATTTGGCTATCTGGAAGGGTTGCGGGTTGGGATTCTGGGCGATATCGCCCACAGTCGTGTGGCCCTGAGCAATATTTTCGGTCTCAAGACGATGGGAGCCGACGTGATGGTGTGCGGTCCTCCCACCCTGATTCCGCCACGACTGACGGAACTGGGGGTGGAGGTCACCTATGCAGTGGATGAACTGTTGGACTGGGCCGATGCCGTCAATGTATTACGCATTCAGATGGAACGGATGGGAATCGGATATTTTCCCAGCATCCGCGAATACCGGGCCCGGTTCGGCATTACGATGGAACGCATGGCCCGGCTGAAGAAAGAATTGGTCATCATGCACCCGGGACCCATGAACCGGGGGACGGAAATCGACAGTGTGATTGCCGACAGTGATCAGGCCATCATTCTGGATCAGGTGTTGAACGGAGTGGCTTCCCGGATGGCGATTCTGTTCCTGCTGTTGGGAGGGAATCCGGAGAATGAAGGACATGAATCATGAGGATTGAAAAACAGCCTGCCCGTCTCCTGCTCCAGGGCGGGACCGTGTTGGATCCGGTAACCGGCAACCAATCCCGAATGGATATTTTGCTCCGGCGGGGAACCATTTCCCGACTGGCCCCCTCCATTCAGGATGAAAAGGCCGTAGCGGTGGATTGCAGCGGTAAAATTATCACCCTGGGTTTTTGCGATCTCCATGCCCATTTCCGGGAACCGGGGCGGGAAGACAAGGAAACGCTCGAAACCGGTTCCCGGGCGGCTCTGGCTGGCGGGTATACCCGGGTCTGTATCATGCCCAACACCAACCCCCCCCTGGATTCGCCGGAAGCCATCCGCTTTATCGTCGAAAAAGCCGAGTCTCTTCCCGTTCACATCCATCCGATCGGCGCCCTGACCAAAGGGCAGAAGGGTCGGGAGATCACCGAAATGGGGGGCATGTCGGAAGAAGGAGCCGTGGCCTTCAGTGACGACGGCATTCCGGTGGCGGATGGGGAAGTCATGCGACGGGCGTTGGAATATGCCCTATTGACCGGGAAACCGGTCATCAACCATGCCGAAGATCCCAGTCTTCGGAACGACGGGGTTATGCATGAAGGAGAAATCAGCACCCGGCTGGGATTGCCGGGAAATCCGGCGGAAGCCGAAGGGGTGATGGTCTTCCGGGATGCGATGCTGCGCGCCCTCACAGGGGGAAGACTTCATGTGCCCCATGTATCCACAGCAGAGGCAGTGGAAATTGTGCGCCAGTTTCGTGACAACGTACAGCTCACGGCTGAAGTGACGCCTCATCATCTCTATTTCACCGATGAATCCCTGAAAACCTACGACACCCATTTCAAGGTGGCGCCGCCACTCCGATCGGAAAAACACCGTCAGGCCCTGATCCGGGCGCTGGAAACGGGGGTGATCGACTGTATTGCAACGGACCATGCTCCCCATACGCGGGAGGAGAAGGAAGCCACCTTTGCCAACGCTCCCTTCGGGATGATCGGCCTGGAATCCGCTTTCGGAGCCGTCCATAAAATCC
>RFIZ01000078.1 GCA_003695105.1 Fidelibacterota bacterium | reverse complement strand
GCCCACGGCTACGCCGGGACCCTGTACCTCGATGCGGCGATCGTGGTACTCCCCCTCCTGATCCTGCCGCTTCTGACTCCGTCGACCCGCAGCCGTCAATAAAGGAAGGGGATCAGGGTCCAGGTATGGTCCCGGTAGCGGCGATACTCGTCCCCGAATCGCTCCAACAAAGCCCTCTCTTCCACCCGAATCCGGCGGAGGAGCACCACCACCAGGGGGAGAGGAATGATCACCAGGGCCGGCCACTGGTTGAAAGAAAGGGCAAAGCCCAGAAAGCAGAGCACGATCCCCGTATAAGAGGGGTGCCGGATCCATCGGTACAGGCCGGTGGTTACCAGTTCCTGATGCTCTGACACGGCCACATCTACCGTGAACCATCGCCCCAGCGTAATTACCGCAGATACCCGGACAACCAGACCCAGGACGAGCAGAATCCAGCCGATGATGGGCACCGTCCAGGTATGCCCGATCGGAATGGAATACCAGATGGAAGTCAATATGCCGGTGGTCATGGTAATACCCACCGTCTTCCAGATGGGTTTCGCCGATCCGTCCGGAATTTCCCGGCCCTCGCCCGCTCGAACCCGACGGACCCGGTTCAAAATGATTTCAAAGGCAAACCAGACAAACCAGGTCATGGCGAGCAATCCATTCATGGAGAATCCTCCGGTACCATGAGATCGACGGCAATGGCATCGGCATAGAGCCTTCCCGGACCTGACAGGCGTAAATAGCCGTCTTCCAGTTGCAAATAGGGTTCCCATTTGAGCCGGGCGTGATCAATCCGCGGACGCATCCGTGCCCGCCAGGGAGCCGGTAACCGGTTCAGGTTCACTCCGTCTTCCAGGCGAATGCCAAAGCCCAGGATTTCGTTGATTTTTTGTCGGGTGGACAGGACTTCCCCCCGGGCTACCGGCGACCGACCGGCTTGCATCCGGGTCAGGTAGGTGTCCAGACTGCGGACATTCCACCAACGGCGGTTTCCGTCGAAACTGTGGGCGGAAGGGCCACAGCCCCAATAGGGCTCCAGGTTCCAATAGTGCAGATTATGGCGACAGGCGAATCCCGGCCGGGAATAATTGGAGATTTCGTAGTGCCGGAACCCTCTTCCGGTCAACACCTGCTCCGTTCGTTCCAGAAACGACACGGCCAGATCCTCTGGCGGCAGGTGAATACTTCCCCGGGCCACCTCCCGAGCCAATGGTGTCTGGGGTTCCACCGTCAGGGCATAAGCCGAAATATGGCACACTCCCCAGTCGATTAATTCCTCCAAATCGGTTTCCCATTCCTGTACGGTTTGTCCGGGAAGGGTGTGAATCATATCGCCGTTCACATTCTCAAACCCGGCCTGGAAGGCCCATTTCAGAGCGCGACGGGCTTCGGCAGCGTCATGGATTCGGGTTAAAAAACGCAAATGCCGATCCCGAAAAGACTGAATACCCAGCGACAACCGTTGGATACCGAGAGATACCCAGGCGCGCAGGTCAGCCAGACTCACTTCACCGGGGTTGGCTTCCACGGTGATTTCCACCTCCGCGGTCAGGTTCCAGTGCCGCCGCACCACTTCCAACACCCGCTCGAAGTCGGCCGGGGTAAGCAGACTGGGGGTACCCCCTCCGAAAAAAATGCTATCGATAGGAGTGGACGGTGTCTCGGGGGCACTGAGTTCCCGGCAGAGAGCCTGAATAAAGACTTCCCGGTCGGCGTCCCGGTTTTCCACCGAATAAAAATCACAATACACACATTTATGACGACAGAAAGGAATGTGGAGATAAAGTCCGCCGGTTCTCATAACAGAACTTACTGCAGAATGAGTATACTCTCAGCCCGGATGGAAAAGAAATATCTCCCCTGCCGTAGGTCGAAAACTGCAAATTTCCAGACCAATGGGAGGTCCTATGAAGAACATTTGGATTTGCTGCCTGCTCTGGGTGACCTGTGCATCCGGGCAGAACCATCTTCGGGTGGGTTTTGATATCGATGATACGGTCTTGTATTCACGCTACATATTTGAACAGTCCCCCCGCCACAGCGATGGTTCGCTGGATTATGCCTGGATCAACCGGCAGGATGCGCGGTTGTCGATCCCCATCATGCCCACATTGGACTTAATCCGGTATTTCCGGGCCCATCACCAGGAAGTTTTCTTCATCACCGGTCGCCAGCCGGAAAACGGGGATTCCCTGGCAGCCTATCTGAGCCAGCTGCTGGGATTTTCGGTTATCGTCAACCAAAATCTCTTTTTTGCCCCCCATACCATCATTGACGGACGGCCGGTTCAGGGGAAGGCAGCCGTCTTCACCGCACTGGGTCTGGACCTGTATTACGGGGACGCCGACAGTGACATTCTGGCGGCCTATCAGGCCCATATTCAGCCGGTACGCATTGTTCGTCATCCCTCATCAGTGGACCAGTATGCTCCCAACTATTTCGGCAATACCCGGGCGGAAAAAACGCCCTCAAATCCCTGGGGCAGGGCCGAACTGGAGCGGTTCCTGGAAGTGGGAGTCGGCCCCTTTGGAGAACCGATTTACCCCCTGCACTGGAAGGGACCGGGATCGTGAACACCTCTCACTGGTTCAATTCCAATTCGTCGCGTATCAATACCAGGATGGCATTTTGTGGGACGATGACATAATCGATCCCTTCCACCGAAATGGGAACGGCGACTTTATTGAGATAAAGAGCATAGTCACCCACCTCCGCCTGGAGGGGGATATACCTGGGGGCGGTTTCCTGTTGGCTCCAGGGTTCAGGATCGTCTTCGGGATTACCCAGGGGAATCCCTGGCCCCACTTCCACCACAATTCCGCCCCTGACTTCCTGTTTTTCGGTGACACTGGGCGGCAAGTACAGTCCGCCGGCGGATTTCTTCCCTCCCGTATCCGGCCGGAGCAAAATTCGATCTCCCACCACAATGATTTGTTTGTTCCGGCTTTTCATGACAAAATTTACGGCGGGAAAGTCATTCCCTGAAGAGACAACCGGCAGAGCACTCAAAGTTGTATGCGATCTGATCTCCCACACACCTCTCTTCAATTATCCCGGGCGATGTCCCCGGAGGATCGTCAGGCGGCCTTCGACATCCGTCGTCAGGTTTTTATCCATGAGCAGGGAATCCCGGCACGTCTGGAGCAGGACGGCGAGGATGAAAACGCCACGATAGTGCTGGCCCGGTGGCAGGGAGTTCCCGTGGGGACTGCCCGATTCCGACGGACTGTTTCCGGCTGGAAACTGGAACGGTTTGCCGTGCTCCGGGAATTTCGGAACCGGGGAATCGGGGGTGCACTGGTTCAGTTTATCCTGCACTCCCTGCCGAAGGGCGACCGAGTGTATCTTCATGCCCAGGAAGGTGTCATCGACTTTTACCGGCGCTATGGGTTCGAACCGAGCGGACCTCCCTTTCGGGAAGCGGGAATCGTTCATCAACTGATGGTCCACCGACTGCTCTGAACCCAGCCCTGACAATCGGTGGAATGGAAAAAACTGGTTGCCTCGCGTTCCGGGTGATTTCCATATTTGCGCCCATGATTTTCCAATCATACACCGCAACACCTTCTCTGTTCATTTCGCGCTGGAATTGGACCCCCTGGCCCTGGCGGGCCTGAACACATCTCTCTGCGCGGGCTGAGACCCGCACCCCCATACCTGTCAATTACCCCATACTCAACTGAAGGAATTCTTCTCATGGAACAGACCAAATTTTTATTGAACGAAAGCGATTTACCCACCACCTGGTACAACAT
>RFIZ01000006.1 GCA_003695105.1 Fidelibacterota bacterium | reverse complement strand
TGAATACCGTCCTGAACCAGCATGGTCTTCCTCCCCATCCGGTGGACGCTTACCGACACTTCATCGGGCGGGGAGTCGTGCATCTCTGCGAACGGGCTACCGGGCTTTCTCTGGCCGATCCCCTGGCGCAGGCGGTGGCCAAAGCGTTTCGGGACGAGTACCGTCGTCGCTGGCGGGATCACACCCGGCTGTATCCGGGCATTTCCGAACTGCTGGATCGCCTGACCGGTGCGGCTGTCCGCATGGCCGTCCTCACAAACAAACCCCCGCCCTACGCCGAATTGAACCGGGAACTATTCCTGTCCCGGTGGACCCTGGACCCGTTCTGGGGCGCCGGTGAGGAACGGCCGTTGAAACCGGCCCCCGACGGATTGCTGGACATCCTCGACCGATGGCAATTGCCCAAACATCAGGCGGTGTATGTGGGGGACACGGATACGGACGTGGAAACGGCAAGAGCAGCCGGGGTGTTCGCCGTGGGAGCCGCCTGGGGCTTTCGGGGTCGAAAGGAACTGGAGTCTTCCGGAGCGGATCTGGTGGCGGATACCCCGGCTCAACTGTGGACGTTACTCCGGCCCCGGTTGGCAAACTGATCCTGACCCATGAGCCGATTCATGCTGTTGGGGTTGGGTTTTCATGCTTCCCGTCTACCGGGAAAACCGCACCAATAAAAAATGTCAGCGAGAAGAAATGTCAGGTCACAGCCGGAACAGCCTCATTTCTCAGATTGCCCCGACTTCCCACGGGGATTGCCCCTCAACCCCAGAAAGGTTTCCACCACCCATTTCACGGACCAGTTATGGCCCAGCCGGTGGCCGTCCATTTCCGCCGGCAACCGGATCACCCGGCTGCCCGGGATGGAGACGACCTGGGGATCTCTGGATAAATCCCGGTAGGCCCCGTCCTGTGCCTGAAGCGTCCGCCACTGAATCAGGCGCGGTCCCACTCCCGATCTGCGACTGAGAGCCAGCCACGTAGTATCGGGCGGGCATCGGTCCTGGAACGCCTTCATCCCTGCCAGCGGTCCGGCGATGGCGTGGAATTCCATTGGGGCGTCGGCCGGAAAACGGGCATTGAGCCGGGCTACGATCCAGGCGCCGTAGCTGTGGCCGAACCAGATCCAGTGATGGGATGATCCGGGAACGGTGGCCTGTAAACGCTGAAAGTCTGCCCGGAGCGAATCGACCACCGCCTTGGGGCACCGGCTCCAGTCGTAGCGATAGAAATACACCGGGTGCCCTGTGTTTCCCAAAGCCTGGATGGCGTCGATCCATTCATATCCCCGGGAGCCATAACCGTGGACCAGCAACCAGACGGTATCGGCGTTCACCGGTTGGGTCGGTTGCAGGCGGACCCATCCGGGCGGTTCATTCATGAGCAGGTGACCGGCGGCGGAGACGCTGGCAGCAGCCTGTAACCGGGAATAGGGCAACACCCTGCAGATGTTCTCCTGGGCAATCAGGTAGGCCTGGAAGCACGCCAGCAGCAGGAACAGCCATCGTCCGCTTCGGGCGTGGAGTCGGTCACACTTCAAATTATTCCCTTCACGAAAATAGGCAAAAGCCATTAGCTTTTGATTCATGCGTATCCCTCAATACAACCTGTTTTCCTCGGACTGGATTACCTTCACCGTCGTGTTAGCCCTCATCTTCTTCCTGATCGGCCTCAGCGAACTGTTGCGGAAGCAGGGCTGGTTCACGGCGGAATCTACGCGGAAAATCGTTCATGTCGGTGTTGGGATTGCCGTTTCCCTTTCACCGCTTTATTTCCGGAAAGCCCTACCTCCCCTGGTGCTGGCCGGTCTCTTCATCGTGCTCAATGCCCTGGCTCTGAAACAAAATCGTTTCGGCGGTATGCACGGCACGACCCGGACCAGCTACGGCACCGTCTTCTTTCCCCTGAGTTATTTCATCCTGGTCCTGGGTGCCTGGCACCGACCGGCTACCCTCATGCTGGCCATGTTGATGATGACGTTTGCCGATACTGCCGGCTCCTGGGTGGGGGAAAGCCTCCGACGGGTACATTCCTATCGTCTTTGGCGGGACAAAAAATCCCTGGAAGGTTCGCTGGCTGTGTTTCTCACGGCCGCTGTCGTCTCTTTCCTCTTCCTGAACCTGACCCGGACCGAATCCCTGCCCCTCCGCCACACGGGGGAAGCGAGCCTTCTGGTGGCGCTGGTCGTGACCCTGGCGGAGATGGTAAGCGCCCGGGGATCCGATAATCTTTCAGTTCCTCTTCTGGCGGCGTTGGCCTTTGATCAATTCTACGTTTTGCGTTCCACCGGGCTCTGGTTTCCCTGGATGGTGTGGATCTTCCTGTCAGCCGCCCTGTTTTTCCTGGCGGTCAAACTACATTCCCTGCAGGGCAACGGCGGGGTGACCGGCTTCCTGGTGGGTATATTCCTCTTCGGAGCCGGCGGACTGCCGTGGATTCTCCCCATGGTGCTGTTCTTTATCCTCAGTTCGGCCCTGTCCCAGTTTGGTTCGCGACACGACCCGGTCGGGGTCAAGGGGTCCCGCCGGGACCACCTCCAGGTCCTGGCCAACAGCGGCGCCGCTCTGGGTCTGGCCCTTCTCCATTTCTATCATCCTTCCTGGAGCTGGACCTATCCCGTGTATCTGGGGGCTCTGGCCGCCGCCACGGCCGATACCTGGGCCACGGAATTCGGCCTGCTGGGAGGGGGTATACCCCGGCACATCGTCACCGGAAAGGAAATCCGGAAAGGCATGTCCGGCGGTGTTACCTGGACCGGTTTCGGCGGGGCCCTGGCCGGGGCGGGACTCATAGGTGGCGTAGGCGCCGTCTATGGTTTGGACTGGCGAATCGTGACGGTCATCATTCTGGCCGGCTTCCTGGCTTCGCTGGTGGATTCCCTTCTGGGCGGCACGGTTCAGGCCCTGTATCGGAGCGAACAGACCGGGCTCCTCACTGAAAAGGCCGCCCTGCCGGGCGAGTCGGTGGTGCTGGTCCGGGGCTGGCCCTGGATGAACAATGACATGGTCAATGTCATGAACACCCTCTGCGGCGCTCTCATCACCAGTTATCTCTTCTGGTGAATGGCATGACGAAACAGGAACGCTATCAGGCCGCTCTCCGGGAGCTGCAACTCCTCTTCGAACCAGGACACTATTCCCTGGATCCCATCGGCAAAATGGCCACGATCGCCACCGTGCTGCATCGCACCTTTCCGGACTGGTTGTTCGTGGGATTTTACCGGGTCGCAGGTGACCGCCGCCTGATCATCGGCCCCTACCAGGGACCGGTGCTGGCCTGCGGGTCTATCGATTTCGGCCGGGGTGTCTGCGGCACGGCTGCGGATCGGGAATCCACCCTGATCGTTCGCGACGTGACCCGATTCCCCGGATATATTGCCTGTGACGATGAGACCCGCAGCGAAATCGTCGTGCCGGTATTCGAAGGAGATCAATTACGGGCCGTGTTGGACGTGGACGGTCCCGGGATCGGGGACTTTGATTCCGCCGATGCAGCCGGTCTGGAACCCATCGCCGCTCTGGTGTATTAATTGGATCCCTTGTTTCCTTTTCTGCTCGGCTATCTGGAGTTGCACCACCGGTTCCGGTGGTTCCCGTTCAGTCGCTACTTTGTGCGCCAGCCGGAAATCTACGCCGACCTTCCCTTCCGGATGGGTCCCGGCCGGACGCTGCCGGTGACGGTCCTGGTGAAAGACGCCCGGCGCTTCCCCTTGCGGCTGGAGACGGTCACCGTAGAACTGGAGCAGGAGCGCCACCGGATACAGGAACGGTTTTCCGTTCAGCGGGACATCAGCTCTCCGTTTTACGATCAGACGTTCAGGCTGGAAGTACCGGCGGAATTCAGCCAACCCACCGTCCAGGTTTGGATCGAGGCCACCTTATTGTCCAGTGGACAATCCCTGCGGGTTCGGAACCACAATGTGAAGACTACGGCTCCCTTTTCCCTGTCCATCCTGATCGACCCTGACCCGCTGCCCGGATCCGACCTGTACTGGTGGGGTGATTTGCATTACCATTCCAATTTCACGGAGGATTTCGTGGAATTCGGCGCCTCTCTCAGGGCCACCCGTCAGGCGGCCGCAGCCCTGGGGCTGGATTTCGTGGCCGTCACCGATCACAGTTACGATCTGGACGACCGGCCCGGATCCTGGACGGAGTCGGATCCCGACCTCCAAAAATGGCAGCGCCTGCAACAGTCCATCCGGGAGCTGAATACCCGGGGGACTCCCCTCCTGCTGGCCGGGGAGGAAGTGACGGTGCGGAATCAGAGGGGACGCAATGTGCATCTGCTGGTCTATGACCATCCCCGGTTCATCCCCGGCTCCGGAGACGGAGCCGAAAAACCGCTCCACACCCGGTCCGAGTTCTCGGTCCGGGACGTGGTGGAGCAGGTAGGCCCGGCGGGGTTGACTCTGGCGGCTCATCCCCGGGTGATCGTTTCTCCATTGGAACGTCTGCTGTTGAACCGGGGACGCTGGGAAACGGCGGATCTCCGGGTCCCGGGACTCGACGGCTGGCAGGCCCTCAACGGCAGACCCGACGCCGCCTTTGCGGATGCCCTGAACGTGTGGGTTGAGGCTCTTCTTCAGGGTGAACGCCCCGCCCTCCTGGCCGGAAACGACGCCCACGGAAATTTCAACGCTTTTCATCAAATTTCCCTGCCCATGTGGAGCACCCGGGTCCATCGCCGGCAAATCCTGGGACAGGCCCGTACCGGGGTACTGAAACGGGGACCCTGCTCCCCGGAAACCATCCTGGACCAATGTCGCCGGGGGGCTGCCATCATCACCGACGGTCCCGCTCTCAGGTTAGCCGTGCAAAGTGAAACCCGGGAATGGACCCTGGGAGACACCTGTACCGAACCGGTTCGGGACGTGGTGATTGCGGCCCGCTCCACGCCCGTCTGGGGGCGTTTGTCCCGGGTCACCCTCTATGTCGGCCACATCGGGGAGTCGACGGAACGAGTCCGGGACCTTCCTCTGGACGGCTATGAATGGCGGGAGCAACTTCCCTGTCCGGAGGGACTAACGCAGGGCTATGTCCGGGCCCGGGTGGAAACCACCACGGGCCGGACGGCCTGGACCAATCCTGTCTGGATCGAATCCGGGCAATCCTGACACCCGGCCGGTTCCGCACTGCCACGGAACGGTAAGACCTGGATGATGTTTTATCCTGATGAACTATTATACCTGAAATTTGGATTCCCTATCCCCCTACCATTCCCGTTCAGAATCCGGCGGCACAAAAAAACCCCGACCGAAGCCGGGGTGAGGTGTTGACCAATCGGTGTGGATTACACCACTTTGTAAATCAGGAGTCCCACCATGAGGATGAGGGAGATGAAAATCAGGGCGACGCCGATGTTACCCTTTTTGATTTCCTCCCATTCATCGATATCCGTGGAGAGCCAGTCGAAGACTTTCAGGGCGATGCCGACACCGAAGGCGAATCCCACGGCGGCGACGATGGACCATCCCAGGGCTCGTACATAGGAAAACAGAATTCCTGACCAGGAAGTTGGATCTAACATTGCTCCTCCTTAATGTGTTTCAATGGTGTCTTTAATTTTTTGCATGAAGACGGTGGTTTCGATTTCACCGCGGGCCAGTTGTTCCACCAGTTCCCCGCTGGCGGTGGCGGTGACCAGGGTGGGAACCCGTTCCACCGGGACCAGCACGGTGACCTCCACTTGTTTGGGCAGCAGCGGTTTGAAGTCGGATTTCATGCCGCTGATGACCCGCTGTTGAATTTCCGCCTGTCCCACGGCGGCAAAAGCCACCAGCATGGCCATTTCAAAGTCGTTTCGGCTGCGGCTTTCCAACTCGATCCGAAAGACGTCGTCCCGATACTCCATGGCGGAACGGTCCACGGCAAAACGGTAGGCTTCACAGGTGCTCTCCACCTTGGAATAAAAGGCATAATTCCCGTAGGCAACTTGTGCCAGAGCACAGACCAGAATGAGAATAGGGGTACGTTTCATAAACCGATGGTCTCTATTTGCAGTTACGAAGAATTCCAAAGGTGAAGTTTACACGTACCGTCAGGGACAATCAAGGGATATGATGGATCGGCTTCCCTGCCTTCAGCACCCGCTGGATGGGAAC
>RFIZ01000077.1 GCA_003695105.1 Fidelibacterota bacterium | reverse complement strand
GGTGTAATGTGATCAACATGGGATTTTTCCCGGCTTTCGTCGCCTACCCGCTCATCCGCAAGGCGCTGCAGGCTTTCCCGGCCCGGGTGCCGCGACTGGCTGTCATCGGGGCCGCCGTTCTGGGGGTGGAATTGGGCGCTCTGGGAGTCGTGACTGAAACCGCTCTGTCCGGACTGGCCAGTTTGCACTGGAAACCGTTCCTGATCGCTTTTTTACCGATCCATCTGGCCATCGGCCTCCTGGAAGGAATTCTGACCGTGGCCGTACTGAGTTTCGTCCTCCGTCTTCGGCCGGATCGCCTGACGGCCTCCCAACCGGTCGCCGCTTCCGGGAACCAGAGGCGAACCCTTCTGCTCTTTCTCCTGGCCTTGGTCATCGCCGGTGGTTTGAGCCAGGTTGCTTCTTCCCGTCCCGACGGACTGGAATGGTCCCTCTCGCGGGCCCGGTTTGAACCGGAAGCCTCCCTCACCCTCCAGGATCACGTTTCCCCCTTCCCCGATTATCGGCTGACGGACAACCAGGACAATCCCGCTCTGGCCGGCCTGGTGGGCGTTATTCTGACCCTGGGCGTCCTGGCCGGGGTCCTGTCTGTCCTGCGGCGGCGGTCAACCCATTCTCTGCGGAAGGGTCCGTGAGCGCCGGCCTGCTGGACCGGGCGCTCTCGGAAGTCAGGTCCCTGGATACCCTGTCCCGCCAATCGACTCCGGTTCATCGCCTGGATCCGCGAACCAAGTTGATACTCGTATTCATGTTTGTGGGGGTGGTCATGTCGTTTCCACCCTATACCCTGCTGGCCTTGCTGCCCTACGCAGCTTTTCCGCTCTGGTTGGCGGCGTCCGGCCGGATTCCCGGTGGCGCCCTTTACCGGAAATTGTTGCTGGTGTTACCGCTGGCAGTCTTTGTGGGAATCTTGAATCCCATCTTCGATACCACTCCCCGGATGGTGCCGGGGATCGGTTCCGTGGCGGGAGGGTGGCTTTCCCTGGGCAGCATTCTGGTCCGATTTTTCCTGAATGCCGCCACCGGCCTGCTGCTCCTGGGCACGACCGGCGTTTTATCCCTCACCCAGGGGATGGAGGCTCTGCATTTTCCCCGCGTCTTTTCCACCCTGTTTCTCCTGATGTATCGCTACCTGTTCATCCTGACGGAAGAGGTCCTGCGATTGAATCAGGCCCGCCGTTGTCGCTCGAGTGCCCGCTCCTCCCTGACGCCGTCGCTGGCAGGGGCCATGATCGGCTCCGTCCTCCTCCGGGCCTGGGACCGGGCTGATCGCATTACGACGGCCATGCGCATGCGGGGCTTTACCGGGACCCCGCCGCGCCTGACACCCCTGCACTGGACGGCGACCGATACCCGGGTACTGGTATTCTGGACCGCCTATTTTCTCCTTTGCCGCGGATGGAATCTGCCTGTCCTCCTGGGCCGGGTGGTGGTGGGTTTGCTCTCGTGAGTCATCATCTGGTAGAATGTCGGGAGGTGAGTTTCACCTATCCCGACGGGACCCCCGCGTTGCGGGACATCTCTTTCCGCATCACCCACGGGGAAGCCGTGGCGGTGATCGGCGCCAACGGGGCCGGAAAATCGACTCTCCTGCTGCACCTTGCCGGTGTGTTACTGCCCCAAAGCGGAACCGTGCGCGTCGGCGATGTCCTGGTGGATTCCTCTCATCTGGACGAAGTTCGCCGTACCGTCGGCTTTGTCTTTCAAAACCCGGATGACCAGTTGTTCATGCCCACCGTGTTCGAAGACGTGGCCTTTGGTCCCCGAAACCTGGGCATCCCGGAGGATCAACTGGAGAACCGGGTTCTGGAAGCTCTCCGCAGTGTGGGGGCGGACCATGTACGCGATCGGGCTCCCTACCATCTCTCCGGCGGGGAAAAACGGGCGGTGTCCATCGCCACCGTGCTGGCCCTCCAACCGAAAATTCTGGTTTTGGATGAACCGGCCGCCAATCTGGATCCTGTCAACCGGCGGAAGGTGATCCGTCTGTTAACTCAGTTTTCCCATACCCGGATCCTGGCCACGCACGATCTGGACCTGGCCTTGGATGTCTGTGATCGGGTACTGATTCTTCACCAGGGCCGGATCACAGCGGACGGAAACGCCGAAACGATTCTCCGTGATGAGAACATTTTACGCCAGAATGGACTGGAACTGCCTCTGCGATTCCAGGGACCTATGTTGCCCAAGGATTGATTTCTCCTCCCGGGCTTTCCCCGGACGGACCGGATACCACATCTTTTTTCCTTCTTGTGAATGGCGTAGATTTAGTGTCTTCAATGATGGGAAATATAGCGATTTCAGCACGTGTTACTCGAAATATCCCGACCGCCGGTCGAGGAATGCAATTTCTCACGGCACCCAGATTTCAAATGCACCGTCCCCGGTGCATTTCTGTTTTTAGAAAGGATCCCTATGAGCGCAATTGATAAATTGGTCGAACTGCAGGAGATCGATTCCCAGCTGCAGGAGTTGGAAGCCCTGCTGGGAAATCTTCCCGAAAAAGTAGCCGAATTAAAAGCCGAAGAAGAACGGCTGACTCATTCCGTAACCACCCAGCGAAACCGTCTGAAAGAAATCGCGGTTCAGTTGGGCAAAAACGAACTGGAAATCCAGTCCTGTCGGGAAAATATCGATAAACACAAAGATCAGTTATCGCTCGTCAATTCCAACCGCCAGTACGATGCCATGATGGCAGAAATCGAACATCTCCAGAGTCTTTTGGATCAGTTGGAAACCCAGAATCTGGAATTGTTGGAAGAGAAGAGTGAGATCGAAACCCATCTCAGTTCCGAAGAAGAAACGCTCCAATCCCTGAGTGCGGATTTATCCGAGCGGCGGGAAAAACTGGAAAAACGCTATGCAGCCACAGCCGCAGAGAAAGAAGAACTCCTGGCGGCCCGGGAGGCCAAAGTGCAGGAGATCGACAAGCCCTATCTCCGGCAATATGACCGGGTCTATCAGGCCCGGGACGGGCTGGCCGTGGTGCCGGCCAACGGGAATGCCTGTCAGGGATGTGGAGCCGTGGTTCCGCCGCAGATCATGGCGGAAATCAAGAAGGGGTCACGACTTCACTCCTGTGACGTCTGTGGTCGTTTTCTTTACTGGGAAACTTGATCGATTTTTGTTGGTATTGGATTGGGAGAGTGGGTCGGATGGCTACTCCGGGAGGTTCGGCAAGAATGTCCCGGGGAGGAAAGTCCGAGCACCGCAGGACAGGGTGCCCCGTAACGCGGGGAGTCCGCGAGGACATGGAAAGTGCAGCAGAAACCAGACCGCCCCGATTTCGATCGGAGTAAGGGTGAAACGGAGGTGTAAGAGACCCCCAGTTCCGTCGGCGACGGCGGAAGCTTGTAAACCCCACCCGGTGCAAGACCGAATAGGCTCCGAAGGCAGACGCCCCGATGTGGTCCGCATCGATGTCCCTCCGGGACGAGAGGAGCGGGTAGGTTGCTTGATCCCGGTTGTAAGACCGGGACCAGATGAATGGCCATCTTCCCGGCTGTGGTCGGGAAACAGGACTCGGCTTACAGACCCACTCTCTTTTTCTTCTGGGACACCGCCCGCCCGAGGATAACCCCATGGAATGGATCTTTCAAACTCCGGACCCCCGTGTCGTCCGTGATCTCAAACACGCCTTTCAGTGTCAGGAGATTCTGGCCAAAGTGATGGCCAACCGGGACCTGCACTCCCGGGAACAGGCCGAAGCCTTCTTCCGCCCCAGCCTCCAACATCTCCACGATCCCTTTCTGCTACCGGACATGGAAAAAGCCGTCGACCGGATACGGTCCAATCGCAGCGAAGGGACCCCCATCCTGGTCTTTGGCGACTATGATGTAGATGGCACCACCGGAGCGGCACTGCTGACACAATCGTTGCGGCATCTGGGCTACCGGGTCGAGGTGGAAGTGCCCGATCGGGAACGGGACGGGTACGGTCTGAGTTACCGGGGCATCGAACATGCCCGGGAAAAAGGCGCCGACCTGATCATCACCTGCGACTGCGGGATCAATGCCTTCGATCAGGTGGACTATGCCCGAAAAGTGGGGTTGGACGTCATCATCACCGACCACCATACCCCCGATCGGGATCTGCCCCGGGCGACCGCCATTCTCAACCCCAAGCTGAACGGAGGGAGTTATCCCTTTCAGGGTCTGTGTGGCGGGGGCGTGGCTTTCAAACTGGTCCAGGCCCTGGCCGAGCGGGAGGCCCATCCCTGGGAAGAGTTGCCCAACCTGCTGGAACTGGCCACGCTGGGCACGGCAGCCGACATGGTACCTATTCTGGAGGAAAACCGCATTCTGGTGTTCCACGGTTTGAAACGATTGCTGGAAACCCGCCATCCGGGACTGCGGGCGCTGCTTCAATCCGCCAATCTGGAAAACCGGGATCTGTCCGTGGGCAATCTGGTATTTTCCATCGCCCCCCGGATCAATGCCGCCGGCCGTATGGGTGACGCCAACCGGGCGGTTCATCTCCTCCTGTCCACCAATCCCCAGGAAGCGGCGGATCTGGCCCACGCCCTGAGTCAGGAAAACACCCGCCGACAGTCGATTCAACAAACCATGGTGGAGGAAGCCCTACGGATGGTCAACGCCGAGATCGACCTCTCCCATGACCGGGCCATTGTACTGGGACATTCGGACTGGTCTCCGGGCGTGATCGGGATCGTAGCTTCCCGGATCAAAGAACAATTTCACCGTCCTACCATTATCATTGCCTTTGACGACCAGGGAAAAGGCAAAGGGTCGGCCCGTAGTATCACCGGACTGGATTTGTACGAAACCCTGAGTGAATGTCAGGAACACCTGGAAGGTTTTGGCGGTCATCCCATGGCGGCCGGCTGTACCCTCAGACGGGAAAATTTCACTGCTTTTCGGCGGGCTTTCACGGAACGTTGCAACCAAAAATTGACCCAGGCGGACCTGACTCCCCGACTGATTCTGGAAGGAGAAGTGCAGCTTTCGGACATCGACCAGCGCTTCATGCGGTTTCTGGAGCTCATGGCGCCCTACGGACCCGGGAACATGCGCCCCAAATTCGCCGCCCGGGGACTGGAGGTGGTGGGCAACCCCCGCCTGGTGGGTAACGGCGACCACTTGAAGTTCGCCGTCAAACAAAACGGACGGGTCCTGGACGCCATCGGCTTCAATCTGGGAGAACAGTACGAAAAACTGATCACTGGCTGGCCCGTGGATCTGGCGTTTGTGGTGGAAACCAACACCTGGCAGGGACAGAGCCGGATCCAGCTCAACGTCCGTGACATTCAGCTCCACCGTTCCTGACATTTTTTTCCCAATCCTCCCTGGGATTGAATAAATTCTCCCACTGATCCACAGTTCATGACTAGCGACAACCAGTTCAATTCATTCTAAGGAATACGTATGCGTCATGCTCACATTGCCGGCGTTGCCCACGCGGTACCCGACCGGATCGTCACCAATCGGGATCTCGAAAAACTGATGGACACCTCTCACGAGTGGATCGTCGCGCGCACCGGAATCGAAGAGCGTCACTGGGTCGAAGAAGGGGAAGGAACCAGTGACCTGGCCTGCCGGGCGTCCCGGGAGGCGCTGAACAGAGCCGGGGTCGCTCCGGAAGACATCGACCTGGTGGTGGTGGGAAGCCTGACTTCGGATTACTTTTTCCCCGGAGTCGGAAATCAGCTCCAGGACCTGTTGGGATTACGAACGGTCCCCAGTTTTGACATCAAAGCCGCCTGTTCCGCCTTCATCTACGCTTTGTCCATCGGCGATCAATTCATTCGCACCGGTCAGGCCGACACCGCCCTGATCGTGGGCGCCGAGGTGCAGAGTACCGCCCTGAATCTCTCCACCGAAGGCCGGGACATGTCGGTCCTGTTTGGAGACGGCGCCGGGGCGGTGGTGCTCCGGGCCACGGAGGAAGATCGGGGGATTCTGTCCACCCATCTGCATTCCCAGGGGAAATATCTGAAGGAATTGTGGTGTGAGGCCCCGGCCTCCCGTTTCCATCCCCGCCTGTCGGTGGACATGCTGGAAGCGGGACGGCAGTATCCCAAAATGAACGGCCGGGAAGTATTCCGCCACGCCGTCAACCGCTTTCCGGAGGTGATCGAAGAGGCCTTGCAGGCCAACGATTTGACCCTCGACGATGTCCAGCTGGTCATTCCCCATCAGGCCAACCTGCGGATCAGTCAGATGGTGGCCAAAAAACTGGGACTGGGCATGGATCGGGTGTTCAGCAACATCCACAAATACGGCAATACCACCGGCGCTTCCATTCCGATCGCATTATCGGAAGCGCTGGCCGAAGGAAAAATTGCGGACGGTGATCTCATCATTCTGGCGGCCTTCGGGTCCGGATTCACCTGGGCTTCGGCTGCCATTCGCTGGTAAACTGACGAGGAAGAACATGGATAATCTGTTTTTTACGGAAGAGCATGAAATGTTACGGGACATGGTCAGGGATTTTGCGGCCCAGGAAGTGGCCCCCCTGTCGAGGGAACTGGATCGGTCCGGACGTTTTCCCCGGGAACTGGTGACCGCCATGGGGGAGCTGGGTCTCATGGGAATTCCCGTACCGGAACAATACGGTGGCGCCGGCATGGATACGGTCGCCTACGCCACCGCCGTGCTGGAACTGGCCAAAGTCGATGCTTCGGTGGCCATCACTCTGGCCGCCCATACCTCCCTCGGAACCATGCCGCTGGTCCTGGCTGGCACCGAAGCCCAAAAAGAACGCTGGGTTCCCCAACTGGCTTCCGGGTCTATTTTGGGCGCTTTTGGCCTGACCGAGCCCAATGCCGGCAGTGACGCCGGCGCCACTCAGACCACGGCGGTGAAGGAAGGGGACCATTACCGGGTCAATGGCGGAAAAATCTTTATTACCAACTCCGGGGAAGCGGGGGTGTTATCCTTCACGGCCCAGATCGTGGACCAGGGGGAAAAACGGGGCATCGGCGCTTTTGTGATTCCGACGGATACACCGGGCCTCACCATCGGTCCCAAGGAGAAGAAAATGGGCTGGCGGGCCAGCGATACCCGGCAACTGTTCTTCCAGGATATGCTGGTACCGGAAGAGGCTCTCATGGGTTCTCCGGCCACCGGTTTCAAAACCTTCCTCCAGACTCTTACCGGCGGCCGGATTTCGGTGGCCGCCCTGGCGGTGGGAACGGCGGAAGGAGCCTACGAAAAGGCGCTCCGGTATTCCACCGAACGCCAGGCCTTCGGCCGTCCCATTTCCAAGTTTCAGGCCGTGAGTTTCAAACTGGCCGACATGGCCACGCGAATCGAGGCGGCTAAACTGCTGGTCTATCATGCCGCCTGGCTCAAGGATCAGGGACAGGACGTAATCAAGGAAGCGGCGATGGCCAAGTTGTTTGCCAGTGAGGTGGCCATGGATACTACCATCGAGGCCATCCAGATTCACGGCGGCTACGGCTATGTGAAAGATTACGACGTGGAACGCTATTTCCGGGATGCCAAAGTTCTGGAGATCGGTGAAGGAACCAGTGAAGTGCAACGGATCATCATTGCCCGGGAAATCCTCAAGTCCGTTTTGACCTGACATGCTGCGCAAATTCCCCAGCCAGCGGCGGAGAAAAGAACGGTGGCGACTGATTTTCAGCCAATACCGGACCCACACGTTGATCCTGACCCTGCTGGTGTTGATTTTATCCGTGTTCTTTCCCACCGGCCGGGCCCTGAAATATTCCTACCAATTGAACGAAATTGCCCGGGAAGCGGTCATCGCTCCCTTCACCTTTCCCATCCTGAAAACCGAAGAAAAGCTTCAGGCCGATCTGGACGAGGCGCTGAAAGCCGAACCTTTCCTTTTTCACCGTCGCAGCGAGGTCGTGGACGCATCCATCGAAGGCCTCCATTCGTTTTTCCAGCTCGCCCGTGAACTCCGTTCCGCCTACCGGAAGGTCAAGGAATCGGAAGACCTCATGTACCGCTACCGCTATGAACCCCAGTATGCCGATGCCCGCAAAGAATTTTCCGCCGACAGTGCCACCTGGCAAAAGCTGGAAGAAACCTTCGCCTCCCTCTATCCGTTCAAAACCGATCAAAAACCCTGGTCCGCCTTCTTACACCCGGATAGTGATACCCTCCCCAAGCTGAATGAAAAACAATTTGAAGCCGATATCATCCAAATTTGTCGCAATCGCTGGGCGGAAGGGATTTATGATATTCCCAAAAAGGATATCATCAGCCATGAGGTCCTGATCGACCAGGGAGATGTGCCGGTCACCGAGACGCCCGACACCTTCAACGACCTGGAGGAAGCCTGGATCAAAGCCCGGAAGGAGATCACCAAACTCTATGAAGCCGAAGACGATCTGCGGCGGGAGCTGGGCTATCTGTTGATCGTGGAATTCATGCATCCCAACCTCATTTACGACAAGGAAACCACGGAACGGCGGCAACAGGCCCGGCTGGATCGGGTACCCCGGTATCAGGGCACGGTGCTGAAAGATGAACGGATTGTCGATAAAAATACCCGTATTACCCCCGATATTCTCCAGAAACTGAATTCCCTGGCTCTGGCGGCCCAGCAACGGGAACGCACCAGCACCCTGTTGAATAAAGTTCTGGCCTATCTGGGACGGTTGATTCTGGTGGGCGTCATCGTTTCCTTCTTTTTCACCTTTCTCCTGCTCTACCGGAAACACATCTACGACGACTGGCGCATGATTTTACTCATCAGTCTGGTCTTCACCGGCGGCATCGCCCTGGCCAATTTGATCGTCATTCGGCTCAACGTTTCCGAATACCTCATTCCGGTCTCCGTAGCGGCCATGGTGCTCACCATCCTCTTCGACGCCCGGATCGGGTTCATGAGCACGATCAGCATGGCGATTCTGGTGGGAATCATGATTGGAAACAACGTCGATTTTATCGTAGTCACCATGTTCACCTCTTCCATCGCCATGTACAACATTCGGCGGTTGCGCACCCGATCCCAGTTGTTTACCACCATGTTTGCCCTGATCGGCGCCAGCATCCTGGTCATTATCGGCCTGGGATGGTTCAAAAACTATTCCCTGGACAAGATGGAAACCGATTTGATGTATCTGATCATCACCAGCGTCTCCGCTCCCATCATTACCTACGGTCTGATTGGTCTCATGGAAATGGTGTTCAACGTCACCACCGATCTAACCCTGATCGAATTGCTGGACTTCGATCATCCGTTGCTGAAACGGTTGCAACGGGAGGCCAACGGAACGTTCAATCACAGCATCGTGGTCGGGAATCTGGCGGAAGCCTGTGCCGATGCCATCGGCGCCCGGGCTTTGCTGTGCCGGGTGGGAGCCTACTATCATGATATCGGGAAAATGACTCACCCCGAATATTTCATCGAAAACCAGTTTCTCGGCGTCAACAAACACGATACTCTCACTCCCACCATGAGCGCCAAGATCATCCGTAACCACGTCCGGGAAGGGCTCCGGCTGGCCGAGGAATACGGGTTGCCGCAAATCGTCCGGGATTTCATCCCCATGCACCACGGAACCACCCGGGTGGAATACTTTTACCACCGCGCCCTGGAAGAGGCCGAAGACCCGGAACGGGTGGATGAAACGGCCTTCCGCTATCCCGGTCCCCGGCCCAATTCGAAAGAAACGGGAATTCTGATGATCTGTGAGGCCGCCGAAGCCGCCATCCGATCCATCAAGGACCCGGATATTTTCAAGATCGAAGCCATGCTGGACCGCATCATCAACAAACGGATCAACGACGGCCAACTGGAAGAATGCCCCCTGACTCTGAGCGAGTTGAAAAAAATCAAGGGAGAGGTGGATGGCCATACCGGCATGCTGCCGGTTCTCCGGGGTATTTACCACATCCGGGTGGAGTATCCGGAAGAGGCGGAAACGCCTCCCAATCCAGACGATGTATTCCGCCGCCCCCTGGCCTGATGAAACTGACCGTTGACTGCGATCCCCGGTTTGGCACCTTTCCTGCGGGTCCGGTCCGCTCCATCGTGGAGGAAGTCTGGCGTTCCGAAGGTGTCGACGGCGGTGAAATCCACGTCATCTTCGGCGACGACGAACTGCTATCCCGGCTGAAACAGGAATTTTTTTCTCTCTCCCAATATACCGATGTAATCGCCTTTCGGCTCAATGAGTATGAGGAACCCCAACCGGAAGGTGAAATATACATCAGTCTTCCCCGGGCGAAAGAAAACGCCGTCCTCTATGGCGAAGACCTGCGGCGGGAAATTGCCCGCTACCTCATTCACGGCTGTCTCCATCTGTTGGGATATGACGATCAGACCGAAGCGGAACAAGAGGCCATGCGTCGCCGTGAAGACACCTGTCTGGACCGGGTACCCTGGCAAAAAATCCCCACCAAACGACTCGAGGAATCATGAGCATTGGAAATCAATTCGAATCCCTGATCCAAACCGTGGAACGCCTGCGGGCACCCGATGGCTGTCCCTGGGATCGCGAACAAACTTCCGCCTCTCTCCTGCCCTATTTTCTGGAAGAGATCTATGAGGTCATGGAAAGTGTCGATCACCAGGATTGGAACACGCTGAAGGAGGAATTGGGGGATGTACTGCTGCATGTAGTCATGCAGGGAGTCATCGCCGCGGAACAGAAACGCTTTACCCTGGAAGACAGTTTGCACATGATCCTGGACAAGTTGATTCGTCGGCATCCCCACGTCTTTGGCGACCAGCAGGCAGAAGCGGCTTTCCATGCCAAGCAAAATTGGGAACGGGAAAAGCACAAGGAGAAGGGCCGCAAATCCCGCCTGGACGGGGTTCCCCCTCAGTTACCGGCGTTGTTGCGGGCACAACGCCTCCAACAGAAAGCGGCCTATGCCGGTTTCGACTGGAAAACCTTGAAAGGGGTCTGGGAGAAGGTGGAAGAAGAAATCGATGAGGTCCGGGAAGCCATGGACGGAGGCATTCCGGAGAGGGTGGAAGAGGAAATCGGTGATATTCTGTTTTCGGTGGTGAATCTGGCCCGCTTCCTGGGATTCTCTGCGGAAGACGCCCTCCGAAAGACCAACGAAAAATTCATCCGCCGCTTTCAGCAGGTCGAAGCGGAACTACAGGCCCGGGGCAAAGAACTGGAGGAAGCCACCCTGGAGGAGATGGACGCCATCTGGAATTCCGCCAAAGGCGATTAAGACAAAAACTGCAAATACACCTTGCGGTTGCGGGGGCCATCGAATTCCCCCAGAAAAATTCCCTGCCAGGTTCCCAGTACCAGTTGGCCGTCTTCGATCAGGACGGTGGCTGAGGTACCCAACAGAGAGGTTTTGATGTGGGCATCCGCGTTGCCTTCCCGGTGGCGATACATTCTGCCCCGGGGAACCGTCTTGTCCAATTGCATCAGAATGTCCTGGGCCACATCCGGATCGGCCGCTTCATTGATGGTGATTCCGCAGGTAGTATGGGGAACGTAGACCACTACTGCGCCGTTCCGGATCCCTGACTCCGTTACGGCCTTTGAAACGTGGGACGTGATATTGACCAGAGCCGTACGGGTTGGGGTCAGAATGGTGAATGATTTCATACGACATCCTCCCTTTCTTTTATGAACCAGATTCGGGTCTCCTCCCACGATTCCCGTTCTTCCCGGCGGCTTTCCCGGTACCCGTGCCGGTGGAGCAGGGCGATCATTCCCGGGAAAACGGGACGCGTTTTCACCCGGATGCACCGGTATCCGGCCTGCCAGGCCCAGCTCTCCTGTTCCCGGAGCAGAGCGGAAGCCACCCCCTGACGCCGGGCTTCCGGCACGACTCCTCCCAACCAGGAGTAAAAGGAACCATCCTGGTAGCGCTCATAGCCAATCTTGACTCCCACCACGGCCTGCTGACGGTGGGCGGTGAGAATCAGCGCCGGGCGTCCTTCGATCCGACTCCAGAAAACATCCGGAGCCGGCAGGGACTCCAGTTCCGGAATCCGACCCAACCCCCAATAGGCTGCAGCCCGATTTCCGGTCTCGATCCTGACATCCACCTCAGGTCTTTTGTTCCTTCTTGCGGGCCGCCGGAAAGAGGATGTTGTTCAGAATCAGACGGTAGCCCGGAGAATTGCGGTGCAGGGACAAATCGGTGGGGGGGTCACCCACAAAATGTTGATAATCTTCCGGATCATGTCCGCCCAAAAAGGTAAAAGTACCCCGACCAAAATTTCCATGAATATACTTCACCTGGTTGGAGGCGGGATCTTCCCCCATAATCAACACATGTTTTTTGATCTTACTGCGGTCAAAACCAGTGGTCTGTCCCATGAATCCTTTGATCACTCCCACATGATCCTGTGTCAGCATGGTAGGAACCGGATCATACTTGGCCGAAAATTCGAACAGGGTGAAATAATCCTTTTCCGCCCCCTTGGCCACCGGACGATCACTGGGGGGTACATCGATATCGGAATATTCGTAGACCATGGGATCGGTATAGACGGTAAAATCGGTGAAGGCAAAGGTCAGGTCATACCGTAATTTCTGTTGCAAGTCGGGGTCGGCGGGGGTCCCGTCATAGACCGCTTCGACACCGTCCAGACCGGTTTCCGCCAGGGCAATGTCATAGGAATCGGTGGCGGAACACATGGCAAACAAAAAACCGCCCTGCCCCACATAGTCCCGAATGGCCCGGGCGACGGCTTTTTTCTCTTCCGGAACATTGGGAAATCCCAGCTTTTGGGCCATGGCCTCAAACTGGCGTTGCTGTTCCAGGTACCAGTCGGCGGACCGGTACCGGCCATAAAATTTTCCATACTGACCCGTAAAATCTTCATGGTGGAGGTGTAGCCAGTCGTAGTCGGCCAGCTTTCCGGTCAGGACCTCTTCATCCCAGAGGGTTTCATAGGGTACCTCCGCATAGGTAAGCGCCAGCGTAACGGCATCATCCCAGGGTTGTTTATTGGGAGGAGTATAGATGGCAATTTTGGGGGCTTTTTCCAGCAGAACCACATCCATGTTGTTTTCTTCGATGGTGCCATAGATCGTAGCCGCGTCTTCCTCTCCGATCCGGACGAAACTGACACCTTTCAGGGTACAATCTTCCTCAATGAAGGAATGATCGTCCATGAGGAAAGACCCCCCGCGGTAATTCAGCAGCCATTCTACATTTACGTTGCGGGACAGTACCCCGTACGCCACCCCATAGGCCTTGAGGTGGTCTTTCTGGTCTGCATCCATCGGTATCAGGATTTTCTGGGCCGGGAGGACTCCCAGACAAAGCAGGAGAATAAAGCTGGTTTGCAAGCGTCTCATGATGAACGTTCGGAGGACGTGGTCAGGGACCGAATATGTACTCGGACCGGTTCATAGAGCAAGGAGCGGGGGAATTCATTCAAAATATGGAAATAGGCTTCCCTCGCCCGGGCGGGATTTCCGTCTTCCACTTCGTAGAGGGAACCCAATAGATACCACCCTTGATCTCCCAGCGTGGTTCCTGTGAGCGCCTGGGCCAGCTCCCGGGCTTGGTTCCGTTGCCCCAGAGAACGCCGCAGCGTCGCTTCCTGCCAGAGAAAATAGGGCCCCAGTCCCGTCGCCGGAAAGACCTGGCGGATG
>RFIZ01000076.1 GCA_003695105.1 Fidelibacterota bacterium | reverse complement strand
GGTGCTCACGTCCGACACCGGCGCCGCTATCCGGGACATCTTACAAATCCTGGAACGGAGAGCCCCCTACGTGGAGGTCCTTTTGCGGCCTACGCTGGTCCAGGGGAGCCGGGCCGCCGCCGATCTGGTAGCCGGCATCGACTACATGGAATCCCGGGTCCGGCCCGATTGTCTGATCGTGGGACGCGGAGGCGGTTCCATCGAAGATCTCTGGTGTTTCAACGAAGAAAGTGTGGTCCGGGCCATCGCCGCCTGTTCGCTTCCCGTCATCTCTGCGGTGGGACACGAAACCGATGTTACCCTGGCGGATCTGGCCGCAGATGTGCGGGCGCCCACGCCCTCGGCGGCGGCGGAACTGGTGGCCCCATCCCGGGAAGATTTGCTCCGGCGGCTGGAACAAAGTACCCACAAACTGCAACAGGGGATGCAACGGCGGCTGGAACGCTGCTGGCAGGGGCTGGACCTGTGGGAACAGCGTCTCCAGGCCCAGCAACCCCTCCGTCAGCTGGAGCGCCAGGAAGAGCGGTTGCGTCAGTGGGAGGACCGGATGCGCCTGGCCGTCCGGCAGAGCCTGGGACAGGCCCGGGACCGCTGGACCCACTACGCCAGCGCGCTGGAGCTCCTCAATCCGCACAATATTCTGGAACGGGGCTATGCTCTGGCCCTGGCCGAAACGGAAGACCGCCTGTTGGAATCGGTTCGGGATATTGCCCCGGGCGATCCCTTTCGCCTGCGGTTGGCGGACGGGGAATTTCCGGCACGGCGGGATCCCCAAAGACAATGAGAGGAAATCATGGGATCGAAAAAAACCATGTCGCTGGAAACAGCCTTTCAACAACTGGAAGACATTGTCAAAAAATTGGAGTCCGGGGAAGAATCCCTGGAAGACACGTTGAAACTGTTTGAGCAGGGGATGCTCCTGATTCGGGAAACGGAGGCCATGTTGGAAACGGCCCGTCAGAAAGTGGAAGTGTTATCCGGATCGACCTCCGAGGAGCCGTCGTCATGAAAACGCCCGCCCGGTTTGTCATCTGGGGCAATACGGAAAAACCGGCCTTCTGGGACGTCCTGCCTTCGCTGGCGGACTGGGCCGCGGATCAGGGCATCGGGATTCTGCTGACCACCAAAATTCTGGCGGAAATGGACGGGAAGCCCGACTTTCCCCACGAAGTGCTGGAATCCGCCGACGGCTTTCTCCTGGCTGATTTCGTTCTGACGCTGGGAGGGGACGGGACGTTCCTGTCCGCCGCCCAGGCCGTGCGCCACCGCCAGATTCCCATTTTGGGCATCCATCTGGGGGAATTGGGGTTTCTGGCTCAGGTGACCGTCGACGATCTCTTTCCCCGTCTGAACCAGGTGGCCCGGGGGCAATACGTGGTGGAGCAGCAACTGGTTCTGGAAGGGCGGGTGAGCGATGACACGGAAACGACCTGGATCGCCGTCAATGATTTTGTCGTTTCCCACGCCCGGACGCACCGGATGCTCAGTTGCCGGGTCTATGCCAACCAGCGGCTGGTGGGCAATTACAAGGCCGACGGCATGATTGTGGCCACTCCCGTCGGATCCACGGCCTATTCCCTGTCAGCCGGCGGACCGATCGTGGAACCCGGGGTGGAATCTCTGGTGTTGACTCCCATCTGTCCCCACACCCTGACCTCCCGGCCCTTGGTGCTGCCGTCCCGGGTGGAAATCGCCATCGATTTTCCCCATGACCACCGGGATCCGGTGGACCTTTCCGCCGACGGCCAGACCCGACGGGAAATCCTCCCGCCCCAGCGATTGGTCATTTCCCGGGCCCCGTTTACGATCCCCTTCCTGACTTTCGAAGACAAAAACTACTATCAAACTCTTCGTCGCAAAATGGGCTGGGGGCGGCGGGGAGACCGGGAATTTGCCGCTTCCCGGGACTAGACTGGCGTCTGGGTGTTCATCCGGAGAAGAGGAACGGGGAAATCAGCCGGACCGGCGGGCGGAATGCTGCCGGAGCATGCAGTCGTCCATTACGACCCATAAGCCGGCCGCTTCGGCTTTCTTTGCACTGTCGGGAGCGATGACGCCGTCCTGGAGCCAGAGAGCCCGGGCACCGATTTGTACCGTGGCGTCGACAATGGCGGGAACGGCTTCGGGGCGCCGAAACACATCCACCACGTCTACCGGTCCCGGGATATCCAACAGCGTGGGGTAAGAGGTTTCACCGAGGATGGTTTTCGCCCCGGGATTGACCGGTATGATCCGATATCCCTGGGATTGTAAGTAGGCCGCTACCCGGTGACTGGGACGGGCCGGATTGGCGGAACAGCCCACGACGGCGATGGTATGGAGGGCCAGGATGCGTTCGATGGTTTCAGGTTCATTCATGGCAACTCCCGTTCTTTCTGATTAGAGTCGTCTTTCACCAGACCGTTACATAGCCGGTCCGGAACAGGGGAAAACCGTTGCTCCCGGGGAAAGACTTCAACCGGTGGCGGAGGTCAACAGATTTTTCAGGACATACCCCACGATGTGGGGGTTTTCTTTCAGGCGGCGAATCGAATAGTCAAACCAGGCCTGCCCGAACGGTACATAGACGCGCACCGTATATCCCTTTTCCAATAATTGTTCCAGTTTCCCCTGCATGGGGACGCCGTACAGGACCTGGAATTCAAACCGGTCGGTGGGAATCTGCTCCTGCACCAGCCACTGTTCGATCCGATCGATGAGGGGCAGATCATGGGTGGCGATGGCGACAAAACCGCCCTGGTTCAGAACGGCCTGAACGGCCCGGACATAGTTGTTCCGGATCTCCTCCCGGTCCTGGTAGGCGATCTGTGGCGATTCACGGTAAATGCCCTTGCAGATCCGAACATTCAGAGGAGCCGATCCCAACGCCTGGATATCCGCCAGGGTGCGGTGGAGGTAGGCCTGGAGCACGGTTCCCACGCGGGGATAGCGGGAACGACAGGTCTGATACAGGTCCAGGGTGGCATCGGTATAGGGTGAATTCTCCATATCGATCCGCAGGAAATTGTGGGTGGCCCTGGCTGCTTCCAGGACCTGTAACAGGTTTTCCCTGGCCAGGTCCGGATCCAGTTCCAGTCCCAGGTGAGTGAGTTTGAGCGAAATCCCCGATTGGAGGCCCTCCGACTGGATCTGCCGATACAGACGGGTGTAGGCGTCCCGGACAGCTTCCGCTTCCGTCCGACTGTGGACGTGTTCGCCCAGGATGTCCAGGGTGGCCAGAAAACCGGCGGTGTTGAGGGTTCGCACGGCGGCAGCGGCCGTTTCGAAGGTCTCTCCGGCTACATAGGGACGGGCGAAAGGTTTTACAAACCACCGGGGAAAATAAGACAGGGTACCGGCAAGCATCGTATTCAGTCCGTTCATAAGGAACCGAATTTAGGACTGGAGCAGGGGAAGAAGAAAAATGGAATTATCGTGGCGACCCGCGTCCGCTCCGGTGTCCCGGCGGGGGCTGAAATCAGGATTCCGGGCGCTCCCTTTTCGCCCCCCTGGCCATTTTGTCAGGGCCAAAATTCAGGACAAACCACTCTCATTTGCCTTGACTGAGGAAAGGGCAGGGGTCTAAATTTCCGGCTCAATTTTGACACCCAAACACCATGTATCGTGACTTCGGAACCATTTTTTTATTCCTGCTCCTGGGAATACTCCTGATCGCCCTCATCCTCTGGATTCAGCGCCTGGTGGCTCCCTCGAACCCCACGGCGGATAAACTGACCACTTATGAATGCGGGGAAGAAGCGGAAGGATCGGCCTGGGTGCAGTTCAATATTCGCTTCTATGTCATCGCCCTGATCTTTCTCATCTTCGACGTGGAAGTAGTCTTTCTCTATCCCTGGGCGGTGGTGTTTCATCAGCTGGGGTGGTTTGGCTTCGTGGAAATGGCTGTCTTTCTGGCCATCCTGATTCTGGGGCTGGCCTACGTCTGGCGGAAGGCGGATCTGGACTGGGTAAAACTACGGGTGAAATACGGTGCGGGTCGCTATCGGAAATTATCCGCTCTGGATGATGAGGCCGTCTGATGGGTGTCCTGGAACATAAATTTCAAGACAATATCATCGTGGCCAAGCTGGATCAGCTCCTGAGCTGGGCCCGGTCCACCTCGCCCTGGTATTTTCAGTTCGGTCTGGCCTGTTGCGCCATTGAAATGATGGCCACGGCCGCCAGCCGGCATGACCTGGAACGCATCGGCATGATGCCCCGGTCTTCGCCCCGCCAGGCCGATGTCATGATTGTGGCCGGGACCGTCACCCTGAAAATGGCGTTACGGGTGAAACGGCTCTATGAACAAATGGCCGATCCCAAGTACGTCATTGCCATGGGCAGTTGCGCCACCAGCGGCGGTCCCTACTGGCAATACGGTTATCACGTCCTGAAAGGTGTGGATTTGGTCGTTCCGGTGGATGTGTACGTCCCCGGATGCCCGCCGCGACCAGAAGCCCTCCTGGAG
>RFIZ01000075.1 GCA_003695105.1 Fidelibacterota bacterium | reverse complement strand
GTTCTCTGTACCAAGGGTTGGAATTTTTCCGTACATTTTCCCGGAATGATGAGAAACCGGATAGCGCTGATCCTCCTGGCGACGGCTTTCGCCGCGGGGCAGATCCCCCTGACTCCCAGGGTCCAAAGAGCGGGAACGGAATTCCATTACCTGCCGCTGGAGCGGGGAATGCTGGAATGGAATGCAACGATCCTGCAGCTGGACGGATACCGGTTTCCGACTCCCGCGTCTGAAAATTTGGTCGCCTGCAAATCCGCTGCCGCCGAAAGGGAAGTCCTGGCCCTCTACCGGAGCGGGTCCGCCCGGACATTCATCGTCCGGCTCTTCGACCAGGACCTGGACCTCCGGCTGGAGAAAGTTCTTCCCCGGGAAGCGGATCGGGGCGCCCCGCTGCTGATCCCGGCCGACACGGGAACCGTTCTGGCCCTCTATCCCGACGAACAAAGCTACGCCTGGTTGCGGCAGGGTCTTCCGGTGACCTTTCGTCGCCTTTTCCCCGGGGACCGGTTCGATCTGGAACGGAAAATCCTGGTAGCCCGGACAGAGAGTGACAGCCTGGTGACTCTCCATCAACGATCGGCGGCGCTGGATGCCACCGGCCTTCAGGTGCTGTTGTGGGAGCCGGACAGGGACCCGCGCCCTTTGGTTTCCCTGCCGCTGGCCGTACCCTACCAGGCCGTCCTTCACACCCCCTACCTGATTGTCTCCGGCACCCGACAGTCCACCCCCGATGGATCTCCGGAATTCCACCTCTGGATCCAGTCGTTGACCGATCCCGGGGAACACTTCGACTGGCGGCTGGCGTCACTGCCCGAATCGATGGTAGTGAATGATTCGACCGTCTTTGCTCTCTTCCGGGATCACCTGGAAGGCTACGCCTGGCGTTCCGGCCGGATCATGACCCGTTGGCAATATCCCGAACCCGCCACCCTCCACGGAGCCTGCCGGAGAGATTCGAGCCTCTACCTGGTGACCTCCGCCCTGCCGGAAATATCGCTCACCGGTTACCGGTTTTCCCGTTTGGAGCTGGTTCGCATCCATACCGGCACGGGAGTGATCACCCGATACGCTCTCCCCCTTACAGCGGATTGGAATGAACGGCCCCGGGTGATCTGGCGGAAAGACGGGTGTATCCTGACCACCCGGAATCAGTGGCAGGAATACGGACCGCTGCCGTGAAAGCTGTGCTTCCACTCGTCAGTTTGTCGCTCCTCTGGGCCACTTCCTACAATTGGCCCTGCCTTCCTTTCGATCAGCCCCACTGGGTCAACGGTACCTTTTGTGAATGCCGTTCCGGCTCCAGCGGCGATATCGACCACTTTCATTCCGGCATCGATATCGACCTGCCCGGAGGGAACGCCGTTTTTTCGGTGATCGACGGTACGGTTACCAGCATTGGCACCCCCGATGACTACGGGATCAATTCCTGGGTCCGGGTGGGACGGTATGCCTATGTCCATGTCATTCCCAATCCGATCCTATCGGTCGGGTCCTCCGTCACAGCCTATCAAACCATCCTGGGCTGGACCAATTCCTGGAATCACATTCATTTCAAGGATGGCTACCCCGGGGATGAAATCAACCCGATCCGGCAGGACGGCGGCATCACTCCCCTGGACGATCCCTACGACCCCTGGGTGAATGATCTTCGCTTTTATCTGGACGGGACCCAGACCGAATTCCCCTCCGATCAGATCTACGGCCGGGTCGATATCGTCAGCCGGGCGATGGACCACACCGACGACGGACCCATCGGCTGGGACAATGGTGTCTATGCCATTGGTTACGAAATCCTGGATTCCGCCGGGACCGTGGTCCGGGCCCTGACCATTCCCTTTCAGTTCGATCATATTCCTTCCCAGTCCTATGTGCACAATGTCTACGCTCCCGGCTCCAACACCAGCGTGTATCGTTATATCGTCACCAACCACCTGTCCGGGAACCATTCCCTCGATGTCACCGGCTGGAGCCAGGGGACCTATGTGGCCCGGGTCATTGCCTGGGATCCTTACGGTCACGTAGACACCCTGAGCCGGGTTTTTCGGGTAACGGAGAGCGATACGATCCCGCCGCCGGCGCCCCGCCTCGCCGGGATCCGCCAGGTGGGAACCGGGTTTCAGCTCCATTGGGAACCGTCCCCGGCATCCGACCTGGCCGGGTATCGACTGTATTTCAGTTACGATCTGGAGGAGTGGCAACTCTATCAGGATGAAGTCCAGCTCCCCGCCGGGACGGACTCCCTCAGGGTCGAATCGTTCCCGGACGATATCACCATCTATTTACGGATGACCGCCAGAGACAACGCGCCCTTTCCCAATGAGAGCGCACCATCAGAAATTGCCGCGTACCGGGGAAGTCCCGTGAACCGAATCCTGATCATGGAAAATCTGACCGATGACCACACCCGGCTGCATCCGGAAGAGATCGTGGCGCATCTTCCCGGCTGGAATTATGGCCTCCAGGCCATGTACACCGCCACCTTGCCGACCCGTGATCTGAATGCCGATCTGGTTATCTTCCTGACCGGCCGCGCCCGAACCGGCACCCTGACTCCCGATCAAATCACGCTATGGACGGGTCATCCCGTCTGGGTTCTGGGGGCGAAGCCCGCCGCACTGGTGAATCAGGATTCCTTGTTGC
>RFIZ01000074.1 GCA_003695105.1 Fidelibacterota bacterium | reverse complement strand
TTCCGGCACATCGCCCGGCACCTGGGCCCCTATATCAATCTCCCGGATGACACGGATGTACTCCACTCTGAAGAGGAGTTGTTTGAAGACCTCACCTCCAGTCGCGGTTCGTCGCGTTTTTTGGGGTTGTTCAGCGCCCGGGGCATCCGGTTTGGCCTGAAACAATTCGGCATTCTGCGGGCACTCCGCCAGGCGGGGTTACCGGAAAGCCGCGTCCTACTCGATACCCGGGATCCCTTTCGTCACCGGGTCCGGATCGTTCATCCGCAGGGGAGCCAGAACCTTGTCAGTGCGGAGGTGGTCGTTCGGCGGGGAAAATTGTCGCTGCCGCCCTGGGTCGCCGACATGCCGCCGGCGCTGGAATTCCTGATCGTAGAATGGCTCCTGTTGCAACATCCCATGAAACGGTTTTCCCGCCACCGTCCCCAACTGCCGGGACAGGACTTCCCGGGCCTCGGTATCAGTCGTCTGATTTTCGAATTGTTGTACTGGACCGGGAGACGATTACGGGTCTCCGGCATCGTTTTGGTTCCCAATTACCTTCACACCGCCCTGTTTTACGGTCGCCAATGTCTGTTTCTGGATCCGGTCCGCCAGGGAGAGTTGTACGCCCTGTCGGATCTGGTGAAACGCAGAACCCGGCTGGACCAATTGAGCTGGGCCTGCGCCGAAGGCCATCTGCTCCGGAAACCGGACAACGAACCCTACCTCTGGGTGCCGGCACCCATGGGAATGCCTGTGGCGCAGGAATTGAAAGATTTCTTTCACTCTCCACGATATATTCGCACCCTGACCGAATCCAGACGCGACTTCCAGGTGAAGATCCAGCCGGGGTACCGGAAATCCTATCAGCGGGACTGGACCGCCGCATGAACCGGACAGCTTTCCCCGATCCCATCTGTCTGGTGGCCAATGGCGAATTACCCGATCATCCCGCTGTCCTGGAGCTGCTCCGCTCGGCCGGGACCCTGCTGGCGGTGGACGGCGGCGCCGACCACCTCCGGGAAATGGGTCTGGTTCCCGATGTGCTCCTGGGCGACCTGGATTCGGTGAAATCACTGCCCGCCGGAATTCAGGTAGTGGAGCTGCCGGACCCGAACGCCACGGATCTGGAAAAAGCCCTGTGCTGGTGTGAACAGCAGGGGGATCCCTTCCCTCCATCTGCTGGGTATTTTCGGGAAGCGGGAGGATCATGCCCTGGCCAATCACCTGTTACTGATTCGCTATTCCCACCGGATCCGACTGCAGGCATATTCCCACCGCTTTCTCATCGAACCGCTATCCGGGAGCCACCGGCGGCACTCCCGACCCGGCCAGCTCATCTCCTGTCTGGACCCGGAGGGAAAGGCCTTACTCACGACCCGGGGACTGGAGTACGAGCTGAAGGGTGAATCCCTGGGCTCACCCTCCCGGGGTGTCAGCAACCGGGCCCGGGAAACATCCTTTCAGATCACGGTGGACGGGCCGCCCATTCTTCTGTTTCAGGAATTGTAGGATGCAAACCCTCGCCCCGGCGGACTGGTTCATCCTCGGTCTGTACCTCCTGCTGCTCTACGGTGCCGCCTTCCGTCGGGCCCGGCGGACCCGCGACACCGAAGATTTCATCCTGGCCGGGCGTCGGTTGAGTCTTCCGGCCTTCGTGGCCACCCTCGTGGCCACCTGGTATGGGGGCATCCTGGGCGTGGGCGAAAACACCTTCACGTACGGCATCCAGACCTGGTTCATCTTCGGTCTGCCCTATTATGTGTTCGCCCTGGCCTTCGCCTACGGGATCGCCCCGCGGATTCGCCAAACCCCCTTTCGCTCCATCCCGGATCAATTTCACCAGACCGCCGGCCCTCCGGCCCGGATCCTTGCCGCCGTATACATCTTCCTCCTGGCTTCCCCGGCGCCCTACATCCTGAGTATCGGCATCCTGCTTACCTTCCTGTTTCCCCTGCCCCTGGGACCCGCTCTCCTGGTGGCGGCGGTATTGTCATTGCTGTATATCTGGTTCGGCGGCTTCGGGGCCGTGGTTCGGACAGACGTGATCCAATTCCTGTTCATGTTCCTGGGATTTTTCTGCCTGGTCGGTTTCGCCTGGAAGTCCTTCGGCAGCCCCCTCCAGCTCTGGCAATCCCTGCCTCCCACCCACCGGGATCCCACGGGCGGGAATACCTGGTCCTACCTGCTGGTCTGGTTTTTCATTGCTTCCTGGACGTTCGTCGATCCCGGCTTTTACCAGCGCTGCGCCGCCGGACAAACACCCGCCGTGGCCCGGCGGGGCATCCTGTGGTCCATTCTGTTCTGGTTTGTCTTCGACGCATTGACTCTCCTGAGCGGACTCTACGCCCGGGCGATGCTCTCCACCAACCAGCCTTTGTTTGCATTTCCCCTTTTGGGAGCAGAGGTCCTGCCGCCGGTCGTGCTGGGAGTCTTCCTGGTGGGACTCCTGGCTACGATCATGTCCACCATCGATTCACTGGGATTGATCAGCGCGATCACGCTGGGCCACGACCTGCCCGGTCGCGTGCCGGGGACCGGCGACGGAAAAGAAATCCGCCGCATCCGGGCGGGACTGGTGGTGTCCACCTTTGTCGCCCTGTACCTGGCCTGGGCTCTGCCGTCCGTGGTGCGGTTGTGGTATGTCCTGGGATCCCTTCTGATTCCCGGATTGCTGGGACCCTTTTTGCTTTCCTTTTCGGCCTGGCGGTTGACGGGTTGGGAAGCCTTCCTCCAGCTCCTGCTCCCCACCCTGGCGGCCGCTGTCTGGTGGGCCCTTCCCCGCCTGACTGCCCTGGTCCTGCCCGGTGAACCGTTTTTTGTGGGCTTGGGCCTGTCCGTCCTGCTGATCGTACTCTCAATCCTGACCCGGTCATTTCATCCAAATCCGTCGTAAATTGGCGTCCATGGATACCCACCTGGAAATCGAACGCCGTTTTCTCGTCGCCGACCCGGGTATTCTGGAGGGTCGCTCCGGAACGGAGATCTATCAGGGCTATCTCAGTACCGGCCGGGAGACACTGGTCCGGATTCGCCTGGCAGGGACCGAGGCATGGCTGGGGATCAAAGCCCGCACCGACACCCTGCAAATCCGCCGGGAATTCGAATATCCTGTTCCCAGGGACGAGGCGCAGGAACTCCTCACCCTCTGCGGCTCCCGAACCATCCACAAGATCCGGTATCGGCTTCCTGTCGCACATCATGTTTGGGAGGTGGATCGTTTTCTGGACCAAAACCGGGGACTCACGATTGCGGAAATCGAGTTGAATTCTCCGGCAGAGAAGGTTCATATTCCGGATTGGCTGGGAGAAGAGATTACGGAAGATCCCCGATATTTGAACGTTTCTTTGGCCGCCCATCCTTTTTTAACCTGGAAACCATGAGGTGAACAATGGCAGTACTGTTCAAAAAAACCCAGAAACTGGAAATGAAAATGGATGAATTCCTGGATATGGTGAGCCAGGCAGGGATGGCCTTCTGCGACGGGATCGAGGCCTACCTGCATCACAACGGAGAACAGTTCGAGGATCATTTTGCCAATATCCGTCGCCTGGAGGGGCGGGCCGATGTGCTGCGAAAGGAAATCGAACAGCAATTGTACAGCGAAACCCTCATCCCCGAATCCCGCGGAGATGTGTTGGCCTTGCTGGAGAACACCGATAACGTCATCGACCGGGCCAAGGAAGTGATGACCGACATCTCCGTGGAACAACCGGAGTTGGATTCGGATTTTCACGAGGAGTTTCAGCAGGTGTCCGAGTATGCCACCCAGGCCCTGGAGGAAATGGTCAGCGCCATCCGGAATTTTTTGCGCAATCCCATCGGTGTCCGGGATTATTTACACAAAGTGTATTACTATGAAAAGGAGGCGGATAAAATCGCCGACCGGTTGAAACGAAAAATCTTTTCCTCTTCAATCGACCTGAGCCAGAAGCTCCATCTCCGGGATTTCGCCCATCATATCGATTCCATCGCCGATCTGGCGGAGGACGTGGCGGACCGGCTGGCGATCTATACCATCAAGCGCTCCGTCTGACATGCTGCTGTTGTTTTACCTGTCCAGCGGTCTGTTCCTGGGCTGGTCACTGGGCGCCAACGACGCCTCCAACATTTTCGGCACGGCCGTGGGAACCCGGATGGTCAAATTCCGGACCGCCGCCACCATCGGCAGTATTTTCGTCATTCTGGGGGCGTTTATCTCCGGAGCCGGGGCAACCGAAACCCTGGGAAAACTGGGCTCCATCAACATGATCGCCGGAGCCTTCATGGTGGCCCTGTCGGCGGCCTTCACGGTCTTCGCCATGACCAAAATGGCCCTGCCGGTTTCCACTTCCCAGGCCATCGTGGGCGCCATCGTGGGCTGGAATTTCTTTTCCGGCAAGGTGACGGATCCGGCGATTCTGGGGAGGATCGCCTCCACCTGGGTCACCAGTCCCATCCTGGCGGCCCTATTCGCTTTTCTGATCTATAAAGGCATGAAAGCCCTGTCCCGGCATGTCTCCATCCACATGTTCCGGGTCGATGCCTATACCCGCATCGGTTTGATTCTGATCGGGGCTTTCGGTGCCTATTCCCTGGGGGCCAACAACATTGCCAACGTCATGGGTGTGTTTGTCAGCGTCACTCCCTTCCGGGACTGGACCCTGTTGCACTGGACTATATCATCCACCCAACAGCTTTTCCTCCTGGGAGGGATCGCCATTGCCGTCGGGATCATTACCTATTCCAAACGGGTGATGCTGACCGTAGGAACCGGAGTGGTGAAGATGACCCCCCAATCGGCGCTGGTGGCGGTCCTGTCCCAGTCGGTGGTCCTGTTTCTGTTCGCTTCCAAGGGGCTCAAAACTTTCCTCACCAGTCACGGCCTTCCTTCGCTCCCGCTGGTTCCGGTGTCCAGCTCTCAGGTGGTGATCGGCGCCGTTCTGGGCATCGGTCTGGTTCAGGGAGGGCGTCAGATCCGCTACCGGGTGATCGGCCGCATCGTCATGGGCTGGGTCTCCACACCGGTGATCGCCGCTCTGATCACCTTTGTGGCCCTTTTCTTTTTGCAGAACGTCTTCAACCAGGACGTATACGAAACCCAGCGGTACGCCCTGACACCGGCAGTGGTCCGTCAACTGGAAACGGAAGGAATCGCCCTGGATACGACGCGGTTCGAGGATCGCTACCCGAATGAAGTGTCCCTGAATCGGGCTCTGAAGAAATATACCGTTTTGACGGCGGCGGAACGGACCCGGGTGCTGGAACTGGCCCGGGTCACCCCGGCGCCCCCCTCCGGTACTCCGGCTGATACGCCCCGGCCCTGAGGTCAGGTCCGAAAGCGGCGCATGATGACAATCCGGTCGCCGCGGTAAGGGGCTGTTTCCATCGTTTCCCAGCCCAGTGAACGGTAGAGCCGTTCCTGGTCCCAGGTGAAGAGATAGAGCCGTTCATATCCCAGGCGGAAGGCCTGAGTCGTAACCCTTTCCATCAGGGCCGAGCCCACCCCCTGCTTTCGATAGGACGGATGAACGAAGACCGAGGCAACACAGGGGGATAAGTCGGGACGACCGGGAATATCGTGTTCGACCACGCTGGCACACCCCAGGGGCGTGTGACCCCGGACGGCGGCCAGGGTGAAGGGGATCCGGCCCACGTCCAGTCTCTCTTGCAGGGCCTGTACCCGGCGGGAGACGGAATCATCAGGCTGGAGATGTCCCCACTGATGATACAGCCATTCCGCCAGGGTGGGGATGATGTCCGGAACCTCCGCCAGAGAGACGACGGAAAAGGAGGTTCCGTCAGCCGGGGTTCCGGTCAGCGACGGCACATTTCCAGCAGTTGTTTCAAGGATTGCCCCAGATCGAAGCGGAATTTTTCCACGTCAATCTTCGGCTCATGCCAGACGCCGTAATCACCGGCCATGATGAGCTTTTGGAGATAACTCTGGGTCAGGGCATCGGTGCAGATGTTGTCGTACCAGCGGATGTCGATCTTGGCGCTGTTGCTATTGATGGCCCCCAGCAAGGCGGCCAGATAGGTCTGGCGGTTTTCCGTATCGGTATTGATCTTGCAGAAACCGGCTTCAATGAGTCCGCCGATCTGGTCCCAGTCCGTCCCCACGAAATCCCGCCATTTTTGGGCGGCGCCGGAGGGATCCCCCAGTTGTTTCAGTTGGTCCAGCGCATAGGCGCGGACATGTTCATAGAGGGTGGAGGCGCCGTGAGCCACGAACACGATTTCCTCGTTGATGGCGTTGGCGATTTTCAGCAGTTCATGGGCCAGGGGAATGTTCAGTTTCACCTTGTGTCCCGGTTTCCCCTTGTTGGGTCCGTGCATGGTGCCGATGGTAGGAGCCAGCATGAGCACACCCGTTTCCTTCAGAAAACGATCCAGTTCCGCCGGATTGGTGTAGGTGGAAAATTCCGATTGGGTGTCTTCGTCTTCTTCTCCCGCCAGAACCCCCAGCTCCCCTTCCACCGACAGTCCCACAGGGTGGGCCATATCCACCACTTCCCGGGTCAGGGCGATGTTGTCCGCCAGCGGCATGGCTTTTTTCTCCGCCTTGTTGGTGGAATTATCCGCCATGACACTGGTGAGATACTGCACGGCGGCCTGTACCACCTTTCGCCCGCCGGCGGAAATATAATCACCGTGATCCAGATGGGTAGCCACCATGACGGTGGATGCTTTCGCCCGCTGGCGGACGTAGGTCGTGGCCACTTCCAGTCCAAACACGGGGTCGCCCTCCCCGAAATGCTTCAGGGCCGAATTGGAAAAGGCCAGCAAGCCGGATGATCCCAGGAGTTCGAAAGCCCGGAAGGCGGCGTTGATGCCCTGAAACGTGGTGACATTGAAAGCCGGCACGGCATACCGTTTATCGGTGGTATTTCCTTTTTCACCGCGTTTGGCTTTCAGTAACAGGGCGTGCGCCGAGGTCATGTGGTCCGGAAACCGCCGGTCTGTATTGAGGGGGGGAGGGGTCTTCACCGCCATAGGGGTTCTCCTTTCAAAGTTTGTCAGTCGGTCTGGCCCATGTCCCGCAACATGTGCCGAAACCAGTTCTGGGTTGTATCAAAGGGTTTCCCGCCTTTGATCCGGGAAAAGTCGATCAACGACAGTTGATGTTGCCGCTCCTCATCCAGACCCACCACACCGCTCTTCCCCGCCAGGCCGCATTCCGCCGCCAGGGCAGCCGAGGACCGGATCAGATCCAGGTCCCGCTGATTGGGAGCGGCGGAGCGGGCGAAATAGCCGCTTTTTTGCACCAGGGTTTTTTCGGCTCCCAGGCGGTCGGTGAGTTGACGGGCAAACCACTGACCGGGATTGAGGAGGTCCAGCTTCACATGTCCGAACGCATCCCGGGGGACCGTCTCCCCCGCCGCTTCCAGTTCCCGGACAATGGTATCCACACCGGCGCCTTCACTGAGAAAAATGTTCACCCCGTCCTTTTCGTCCATCCGCTTCCGCAGACGGTCCACTTCCCGGTCCAGATCCACGGACATTTCCGGCACGTAAACGGCATCGATATCCCAGCGCTCCCGGCTCAGGAGAAGTTCCGGCAGAAAGGTGCGGTGAGTCAGACGATCCCGATACGCCCGGGCCGTGGCGGCGGTGAGCCAGCCGCAGTGGCGACCCATCACCTCATGGATGATCAACTGGCGGGTGCTGGTGGTGTTTTCATTGGCGACGTTCTCAAAAAAAATCGCTCCCTGGTCCGCTGCCGTCCAGGCTCCCAGGGTCTGATGAATCGGATAGACATCATTGTCCACTGTTTTGGGCATACCCACTACCGTCAGGTCATATCCGTGTGTTTTCAGATAACGGGACAGCTCCGCCGCCATGGTGTTGGTGTCGTCGCCGCCGATGGTGTGGAGTATGGTGACCCGATCCTGTTGCAATTGCCGGGCGGCCACTGCCAGAGGCAGGTCCCCTTCCCGGACATAGCCCCGCCGGACGCAATCCTCCACGTTGGTCAGTTTCACCCGGCTGTTGCCGATGGGACTGCCGCCGAATTGGAAAAGAATCTCGGCCCGGCTTTTGACCTCGTCCGGGAAAGAGATACGATTTCCCAACAGTAATCCCCGATATCCGTGCAGGTAGCCGATAAAGTCGGTCTGTGGTTCCCGGCGGACATATGCCTGAATGAGAGCGCCGATGGAAGCCGATAAACAGGGAGCGATACCCCCGGAGGTGAGAAAGGCAACCTTCATGATTCTCCTGAAAAATGGGCCGGAATTTACCGCGGTTTTTGGCGGGAAGGAAGCTGCGGACAATCCAAATAGACGAAATGATCAATACATGAAATTGTTAACGGGTGATTTTATTTTGTGAAAATGATATCAAGAACAAAAGAATTCATACATTCCTCCCCCATTCACCACCGTTTGTAATTTTTGGGAGGGACACTCTTTATTCGATTTTAAATCCGATTAACTAATTGTTTTACATTTTCAAAAGCTCCCTGGAGATTATACTCGACATCAATCCGTAAGTAATGATCGAGATCATGCCGAAAGGTATAATCCTTCATCTTCTCTTCCAAATTTAGCAGGTATTGTTTGGCGGTAACAGAATTTCCATGAAATTTCATATATGCTTTAAAGGCAGTAACAATTTTATTATGATCTATATCTTGATTACGAATAGCCCAATCCAAGTCAAATAAATCCCGGCCTTTTCTTCTTTGATACAATGCCCGGAGTTTTGTGGCGAGCAATTCATCCAGGTGATACGTATTTAATTCACATTCATCAGAATACCAACCCGAAGATATACCATAGCTCATTTTTTTGATGGGAAACACAGTAAAATGTTCCCTGGTGTTGATTTCTATTTTTATCCGTTTTTTACCTTCCGGGTCATTTTCGGGGGTAAAAGAATACAGTATGCGAAAACCGTCCCTTCGTGCCTGAGTCTTACTCTTTCCAAGCCAGGGATCAATAAGTCCCTGAATGGTCTCTACTATATTCTTGATGGGTCCGGTTCTTTTCTGGACAAAATCCAAATCTTCTGAATAGCGAACAGGTTCCGGGAAAAACAGTTTATTCAGCGCAGTACCACCTCTGAATAGCAACTGGTCCTGCAAGTACTCATTTTGATAGATGTCTACCAACACCCTACTCAGGATTAAATCCTGCTCAATCTGTTCATCACCCGGCCAGGGAGCTGAATGTTGCCATTCCGTGATAAACGCCCGGGGGATCATTGCTCAACATCAATAGTTTCATTGATAAACAACTTCCAGCGCGGATGCCGGTTTGTCCGGTCTTTCTTTCCAGACGGATTCAAATAGGTATAGATTGGACGGTGATCCCTGAAATAGACGTCTAATACTTCACAGCAGCGCCGCTGATCGAGTAATTCCAATAGATATGCTCCTCTTTGGACCACAGCATTCGTATAATGATGAGCAATCTCACGAAAAGCTCTTGGTGATAATTGTTCCACCATTTCAGACACCACCAATCCGACATGTCCAAGTCCTCCCACCTGGCGATGGAATTCAACCAAATCCAGGAACGTTGCTTCCGGTGTGGATACATTGAAATATCCTGTGGCGGTCTTACGCTTCGTTACAGGAATCACAGCCGCATTCTTTTTGCGATAAAATAAAATCCGGTTATTAGCTATCCGGATATTTCGCTTATCTCTGCTCGTGACGACCTGGAAAGACAGAGGACTTTGGTGGGATGAACCATAATAGGATGCGGCCGTAAGCAAACCGACATAATACGGTAATGAAAAATAGTTCATCAGTTGATCGATATAACGTTCTACGGGAAGACGACCTGAATGGATATATTCTTCCGGTACGATGACATGGAATCCGCGCGCGGGAGAAATGATCCGTCCCCGTCGGCGTAAAGTTGTTAACTTATCCTTGGGTGGAATTCCCAGAATATCTGCCATTTCCTTTGATGAAAATGACCATTTTCCCCGACTCACTTGATTCTGAATGTATTCCAAATAATCCATCTGGTTGTAATATTGCCTGCATAACTTCGTAAATACAGCGATTATACGCAAGTCATATTACATCTTGGGGTTTCCCCAACATCAGAATCTACTCGAGTTACTCGATTTATTGACTCAGGAAGTCTTCATCGGTAAACCATCCCAATTTATGCCAACAAACAACGTATATTGGCAAATATTGGGTCTTCATTATTGCCGCAGATTGACATATCGCCTGCACAACTTCGCATGTTATGCGATGATACGCCAGCGGCATTCCACAATAAACAATCACTCCTTGCTGATCCGGATGATGGTTATCCCAAAATCATTGAAGCAAAAACTAGCGACTCGATTACGCGTTATTTCTCATTCCACCGGCACTGTGCATTTTTGTATTATAATACTCTTTATTATAAAAGATATATCTCATAAGAAAACTATTAATATTAGGT
>RFIZ01000073.1 GCA_003695105.1 Fidelibacterota bacterium | reverse complement strand
GTTTTTGATGGCGCCGCTGGAGAGAACATTCCCGTTCTCCCAGGTGGACCACGTTGCCGTACATGTCCGCCAGGATCTGGACTTCGATATGCCGGGGATTTTCCACAAATTTTTCCAGATAAAGGTCACCGTTATTGAAGGCCGCTTCCGCCTCACCCCGGGCGGTCCGAAAACCGCTCTCCAGTTCCGCTTCCGATTGAACCAGGCGCATACCCCGGCCGCCGCCGCCGGCCGATGCCTTCAACATGATGGGATAGCCCACTTCCGCGGCCAACTGCCGGGCTTCCGTCACCGTCCGCACCACCCCTTCACTGCCGGGAATGACCGGAACCCTGGCTTTTACCATGGTGGCCTTGGCCTGGGATTTATTTCCCATGGCATTGATGATGTCCGGAGGGGGTCCGATGAAGGTGAATCCGTTTTCTTCACAGATGCGGGAAAAATGGGGATCCTCCGCCAGAAATCCATACCCGGGATGAATGGCATCCGCATTGGTGATTTCCGCGGCGGCAATGATACGGGGAATGTTCAAATAACTTTCCTGACTGGGACCGGGTCCGATACAGACGGCCTCATCGGCGAAGCGGACATGAAGGGACAGTTCATCCGCCGTCGAATAGACGGCGACGGCCTGGATGCCCAATTCGTGACACGCCCGGATAATCCGCAGGGCGATTTCCCCGCGGTTGGCAATCAGGATTTTTTTGAACATGAATTACCCGTTGGGGTCGATCAGAAACAGGGGCTGGTTGTATTCCACCGGAGTAGCGTTTTCCACCAGAATTTTCCTGACCACGCCGCCGACTTCCGCTTCGATCTCGTTCATGATCTTCATGGCTTCAATAATGCACAGGGTATCCCCCTTCGCCACCCGATCGCCTTCTGACACGAAAGGATCGGCATCCGGTGCCGGTGCCCGGTAAAACGTACCCGGCATGGGAGAGAGAACCGGTTCTCCGGTTTCCGTCGGTGTGGTTTCCGCCGGGGGCGTGGAGGTCGGACCGGACGCGGGTGTCACCGGAGCTGCTGCAGTCGTCTGAGGGACTCCGTTGCCTACCACGGTGGAGGGGGATTTCACAACGCGAAAGCGACGGCCCCAGAAGGTCACGTCGATTTCATTCACCTGGCTCTGTTCCAGCAAGTAGATAATTTCTTTCAACTTATCCTGCCACATACGCTCTCCCTACTCGGAATCGGATTTCGCCCGTTCGATATACTCCCCCGTACGTGTGTCTATTTTCAGCGAATCGCCAATCTCAATGAACAAGGGAACCTGAAGGGTATAACCGGTTTCCAGGGTGGCCGGTTTGGTGGCTCCCGTGGCCGTATTTCCTTTGAATCCCGGTTCGGTTTCCGTGACCTCCAATACGACATGGGCCGGTAACCGCAGATCCAGCACCTCCGCTCCGTCGAACAACAGGTCCACCTGCATGCCCGGTTTCAGAAAATGGACGTTGTCTCCAACGACCGTTCCCCCCACCTGGATCTGATCATAGGTCTGGTTGTCCATAAAGATGAATTGGTCCCCGTCCTGGTACAGGTATTGCATGGTTTTGGCTTCGATTCGAATCAGTTCGATGCGGGCTCCGGCATTGAACGTTTCATCGATGACTTTGCCGGAAATGATGTCCTTCAGCTTGGTTCGTACAAAGGCTCCGCCCTTCCCCGGTTTGACGTGCTGGAATTCCACCACTTTCATGCGTTTCCCCTTGTGCAACAGAACGACTCCGTTCCGGATTTCTGCAGTCGTAGCCATGCGTTCTCCTCTGTTAAAAGTCGCTGAATTTACGCCTGATCCCCCTCACATCAAATTCCATCCTCGACTGAACATGGGTCGTCACCGGAACCGACGGATCATCGCAGGGACGGCCTGTGCAGGAGGCTCCCGATCCACGGGACCAGGCGATCATTCCGCCAGAGATAAAGTTGTCAGACCGTCGGGACGTCGACTTTCCAAAGGGGGATCGTTTCCCGGACAAAACGGGTGGCTCGTTCCAGATCCCGTTTCCCTTCCTCATAGCGGGGGATTTGTCGGGCATATTTGATGCCATCCGCCCGTTCCAGGATGTCCAAAACCGGGTCCAGGGTATCGGCCGGAATGGGGAGAACCGGAGCGATCCGGCGGATTTCCGTCCCGGTCATCTCAAGCGTTTTATAGAAAAAACTATTTTCCAGATACTCCCGTAGCAGGAAGGACAGACGAATATAAAATTCCCGGACATCTTTCTGGAGCCATTCTTCCGCTTCACCCAGTTTGCGAAATGCCACTTTGTCGGGAGGCAGTTTCGGCCGGTAGGTCTGACGCCCGACCGGCACCGGCTGCTGACGTTTTCGCCAGGTCCAGATCATCCCGGCGAGTAACAGTCCCATGGACAGGAGGGACAGGATCAACCTCCAGGGAACCTGTCTGGAAAGCGGCACCGGCTCCTTGGGCGGTCTCAGGGCCGGGTCATCCACCTGAGCCAGAATAGACTGAATCCGGACCGGGAGTGAATCACTGGCCACCTGCTCCAGTTCCGTAGAGTCCGGACCCAAGATTTTCAGCCGGACTGCCGGGAGGTGGATTTCGCCGGTGTCCCACACGGACAGACTGTATTGGATGCGGACCGAATCTCCCTGCACGGGACTGACCGAAAACGCTCGCAGGGTGTAGCTGGACGTATTTTCCGGCCGTTCGACTTCAATCCGGTCACCGGCCAGATGGCGGATGCGAACGCGGACGGTAAACACGTCACCGATCGTGCCGGCAGTGGTATCCACCCAGGAATCCACCGTGAGGGATCCCGGTTCCGGGGGGGACTGACGGCACTCCAGCAACATCAGAGTGGCACCGACCACCAGCCACCCGGCCAGAAATTTAGCGACGTTTTTCACGGGTTTTGAAAAAGGTCATTAGGGGGTCGATATAGTCTTCCGTTGTGGTCACGGAAATCACATCGAAATGGTTGCGTTTTGCCCGGGACAGAAATTCCCGGTCCCGTAGTTCGGCCTGACGGCGGAAAGCATCCCGGACACCCTCGGAAGAGGTATCTATCCAGTCGGCCTCACCGGTTTCCGGATCGTGGAACCGGACCAGCCCCAGATCCGGGATCTCCCTTTCGGTCGGATCCAGGAGGCGTAGGCCGATCAAATCATGTTTCCGGTTTACCATTTTCAGCGTATCCCAGTAGCCCGTATCGATAAAATCGGACAGTAAAAAAACTACGCTTCGCCGTTTGGCCACTTTCAGCAGGAATTGGAGGGCGCGGTCCAACGATGTACCTGGACGTTGTCCGCGGTAATACAATATTTCCCGCACCGTCCTCAGGATGTGGGACCGGCCTTTCTTGGGGGCGATGTATTTTTCCACCTCGTCCGTGAATAGAATGACGCCCACCTTGTCATTGTTTTTGATGGCGGAAAAGCCCAACACAGCGGCAATCTCGGCCCCAATTTCGGCCTTCAGCCGGGTACGGGATCCAAACAGCCCCGAACGGCTCACATCCACCAGCAGATACACGGTGAGTTCCCGTTCCTCTTCAAAGATTTTTACATAGGGCGATCCGTACCGAGCCGTCACATTCCAGTCGATCAGGCGGATATCGTCTCCCGGCTGGTAGTCCCTCACTTCCGCAAAGGTCATCCCCTGTCCTTTGAATACCGAATGGTAC
>RFIZ01000072.1 GCA_003695105.1 Fidelibacterota bacterium | reverse complement strand
GAGTGGCCCCATCCGGAACGCAGGGTAGTGATCGATTGCAGCAATCCGGTGGACTGGCAGGACGGTCCCCGGGTACGGGAAGACCTCCAGGTACCGGAGACCCTCCGGCGTCACTGGGTGGACGCCCGCCTGGTGAAAGCGTTCAATACGGTCGGCAGCGCTCAGGTGTTGCATCCCACCGTGAACGGCCAACCGATCGACCTTTTCCTGTGCGGCGATGATGAAGAGGCCAAAGAAACCGTGTCCCGGCTGGGAACCGGCCTGGGCTTTCATCCCGTAGATAGCGGACCCCTCCGCAATGCTCCGCTCCTGGAACATCTGGCTGTCCTGCTCATGAGCCTGTCAGCCCATTCATTCCGAGGGCGGTCGATCACCCTGAAACTGGAAGCAGAATAGGAACCAATCACCCCCTTTTGGTGTTAAACTTAGCCCCTGTTTTTCCAGGGATTTATCTTCTGTTTCACACCGTATATCAAAGGATGGAGAACCAACCATGACCAAACAACCGTTTCAGACCGAAGTCAGTCAATTACTGAATCTCATTATTCATTCCCTTTACTCCCACAAGGAAATCTTCCTGCGGGAACTGGTATCCAACGCCTCCGACGCCCTGGATAAAATGAAATATCTGTCTCTGACAGACGAAGCCTTCAAGGAGAAAAAATTCGTTCCCCGGATCGACATTTCCTACACGGAAGGAGATCACCCTACCCTGACGGTAGCCGACAACGGGATCGGCATGAACGACCGGGAACTGGTGGAAAATTTGGGTACCATCGCCCGTTCCGGCACCCGCCGGTTTCTGGAACAGATGACCGGGGACGCCAAAAAGGATTCCAACCTGATCGGACAATTCGGTGTGGGCTTCTATGCCAGTTTCATGGTGGCGGAGACGGTGGAAGTCACCACCCGGCGTGCCGGAGAGGAGCAGGCCTGGCTCTGGAAAAGCGACGGCACAACCGGCTTCGAAATCGAAAAGTCGGTGCGGAAGGATCATGGCACCACCGTCGTCCTGAAATTGAATGAAGAGGGCAAGGAATTCGCCAGCCGCTGGAAGATCGATGAAATCGTGAAGAAATATTCCAATCATATTTCGTTTCCCATTTTTCTCACCTACCTGGACAAGGACTATGACAAGGAGGGGAACGTCAAGTCCACCAGGGAAAAGGTGGACCAGATCAATGCCGCCACCGCCTTCTGGAAGCGCCCCAAAAGCGAATTGAAGCAAAAGGATTACCATGAGTTTTACCGCTCCATCGCCATGGATTACGATGACCCTCTCCTGTATATCCACACCCAGGCGGAAGGAACGATTGATTACACCACTCTGTTCTACATCCCGAAGAAGGCGCCGGTCGATCTCTACTATGCCGACTACAAACCGGGGGTCAAACTGTACGTCAAACGGGTTTTCATTACGGATGACGATAAGGAACTGTTGCCTACCTACCTCCGGTTCATCCGGGGTATCATCGACTCGGAAGATCTGCCCCTGAATGTGAGCCGGGAAATCCTCCAGCAAAACCGGATTCTGGCGAAGATCAAGAACAATTCGGTGAAAAAAATTCTGTCGGAACTGGCCAAACTGGCCAGGGATGAAAAGAAATACCTGGAATTTTACCGGGAATTCGGCCGTCCGCTGAAGGAAGGTGTGTTCCAGGATCTGGATCGCCGGGAGGAATTGATGGAATTGCTCCGTTTCAAATCCACCAAGGTGGACGGGTATACCAGTTTGAAAGAGTACGTGGAGCGAATGGATTCCAGCCAGAAGGCGATCTATTATCTGACAGGAGAGACGGAGGACGCGGTTCGCAATTCACCCCTGTTGGAAATCTACCGGGAGAAGGATGTGGAAGTCCTCCTCATGGATGACGAAATCGATGAATTGGTCTTTCCCGCCATTCCCAAGTACAAAGACTACGATCTCAAACCCATCAACCGCAGCGACGCCGGAGAGGAACTGAAATCGGATGAAGAGAAAAAACCCGATCTCAAGGAATATACACCTCTCCTGAAGAAATTGAAGAAGGTTCTGGGGGATGACGTCAAGGACGTGCGTCTGTCGAAACGCCTGAGCGATTCGCCCTCCTGTATCGTGGCCGATTCCGATGATCCCACCGTTCAGATGCAGGGCATTTTGCGGGCCATGGGACAGACGGTCATGAATGAGGCCAAACCGATTCTGGAGATTAATCCCGACCATGAGATCGTACTCAAACTGAAAACCATGCGCAAGAGCAAGGCCTTCGACGATGCAGCCCGGTTGTTATTGGATCAGGCGTTAATGCTGGAAGGGGTGAAACTGGAGAATCCCGCGGAATTCGTGAAACGCATGAACGCGTTCCTGTCCAAAGCGCTCTGAGCCTCGATTTTGGGCCCCGGTCGCATGAGGACGTAAGATTCGCACGTTTCCAGTCATATCGGCTGGGTGTTCCCGGCTGGGCATCCCCTGTCAAGGTCAGGAATTGCTCCCAAGGAAAAATCCCTGCCATCTCCCCGGAGAAGGCAGGGATTTTTTTACACGTCCATGAATCGGCCGCGCGGAAATTAAGCTTGCAGCGCCTCGAGTTCTGACCGGCCTTTCTCTTCGTTCACGAAATAGAACAGAATGGCGCCCAGAATGAAGAGCAGGGACACGGCTCCGATGCCCCAGCGAGAGGCAATCTGCGTGATGGCATGAAATTGTTCCTCGGTGGTGGCCAGGGGCAGGAGCGTCCCTTTCACGATCAGCCCCACCGTACCAATCAGGACCGGTCCGATGATGACGGCAAATTTCCCCAGCATGTTGAAGAATCCATAGAATTCTCCGGCCTGGTCTTTGGGAATCAGCCGGGAATAATAGGAACGACTCAAAGCCTGTACGCCGCCCTGTACCAGTCCGATGACAATGGCCAGGATGTAAAATTCGATTTTCTCCTTCATCAGGATACCCCAGATGGTCACCAGGAGATAGACGAAGATACCCACGAATATCATTCGGCGTACGCCGAAGCGATTGCCCAGTTTGCTGTAATAAATGGCTGCCGGAAAACCGACGAATTGGGTGATCAGCAGGGCCACGATGAGGTCGTTGGAATTGAATCCGATGGACATGCCGTAGTCGATGGCCATGCGAATGATGGTATCCACCCCGTCGATGTAGAACCAGTAAGCGCCCAGGAAAAGGAAAACGGTCTGAAGGTGTCGGATCTTCCGGAAGGTGGTGACATACTGTTGTACGCCGGTTTTGATGCACTGACCCAGAGAAAGGGCCTCTTCCGGTTTGGGCTCTTTGACCCAGGCAATGGTAAACAGGGTAAAACCTCCCCACCAGACGGCCACGCTCAAAAAGCTCCATCGTACCGCTTCCCCGGCATTGGCCAGCCCGAACCAGTCCGGGTTGAGGGTCATGAGAACGTTCAATAAAAACAGCAGACCGCCACCCAGGTACCCCATGCCGAATCCCAGGCCGGAAACATAATCGATTTTTTCCTTGCTGGCCACCGTGGGCAGGAGTGAATCATAGAAAGTATTGGCACCGGAAAAGCCCACGATACCGATGGCATAGACCACCACTGCCATGACCCAGTCACCTTCCTGAACCAAAAAGAGGGCGGCCGTCATCAGGACCCCCACATAGGCGAAGAAGATCAGCAGTTTCTTTTTATACGATCCCTTGTCGGCAATGGCGCCGACGATGGGGGCCATGATGGCAACGAACAGACTGGCCAGAGAATTAGCGAATCCCAGTTGCGCCGTGCTGACATTGACATCGGTGCCTTTGCTCCAGTAATTCTTGAAAAAGATGGGGAAAAATCCCGCCATGACGGTCGTGGCAAAAGCGGAATTGGCCCAGTCGTACATGGCCCAGCCCCAGATCCCTCGTTTTTCCTGGTTCATCCTGTACCCTCCTCAGTGATTTCCAGCTAATTCCTATGAATCAATTTGTCTCAAATTGTAGAAAAATTGCGAGAAAATAATTGATCCAATCATTCACCATTCTTTGCTAATTTAATTCTGATATACATTTTTTGAACAGGGAAGATCATAAGGAGGATAAAATGAAAAAAGGCCTGTTCGTACTCAGCACGATGCTGATCTTGATGAGCGGTTTAACGGGCGCACCGGAGGATAAAAAAATTACCGGCTGGTCCTGGGGCGGAGTTCCGGCCATAGCCTATAACTCCGATACCGGCTTTCTGTACGGAATCATCCTCAATCCGTTCAACTACGGTGACGGATCCATGTATCCCGATTATTTATACTCAATCTACATGGAATGGTCCCGCACTACGAAAGGATCCGGCATCAACAAACTTTTTTTCGATTCCAAGTACCTCCTGCCGGCGGGGATCCGGGTCACCGGGGAATTGAGTTACCTTACCGAACAGGCGTTGCCGTTCTACGGCTTCAACGGATATGAGACCGAATACCACCCCGAATATGAGGATGATCAGGATCCCGGCTACATCACCCGGGTCTACTACCGCCACATGCGGAACCAGTTCAAATTGACGGCAGATTTTCAAAAACAGGTTTTCAATCCTCATCTCCGCGCCATCGTAGGGTTGGGATTTCTGAACAATGAAATCGGTCCCGTGGATGTGGCCACCCTGAACAAAGGGAAGGACGCCGCCGATCAATTACCGGTGTATTCCGATCCCGATTCGATTGGCCTCTATAGTTCCTATGTAGCCAAAGGCTTCATTTCGTCCGCCGAAGAGAAAGGCGGTCGGGTCAACTATCTGAAACTGGGCGCCGTGTATGACACCCGGGATAACGAGGCCAATCCCATGTCCGGAATGTGGACGGAGGCCTTGCTTCTCACCGCGCCTGCATTTCTGGGTTCCGATTTCAGCTATACCGAACTCACCATCACGCACCGGCAGTATTTCACGTTGATTCCACGTGATCTCTCCTTCGCCTACCGGTTAGGATACCAGGCCGTCATCGGCGGAGAGATCCCCTTCTTCATGCTGCCTTATTATCAGAGTTCTTACCAGACCCAGGAAGGCTTCGGCGGTTCCAAGACCTTTCGGGGTATCCTGAAGAACCGGGTTGTAGGCAACTCGGTAGCGCTGTTCAATGCGGAGCTGCGGTGGAAATTTTTCCGGACGGTGGTGTTCGGCCAAAACCTGTATCTGGCCCTGAATGCCTTTGTCGACGGAGGACAGACCTTGAGTCAGTATGGCAACCAGACCTATTTGAATTCCCTGGGCAGCGCTGCCAAACAGGACGCATTGCACCTTTCCTATGGAGGCGGTTTCCGGATCGCCCTGAACGAGAATTTCATCATTGCCGTGGATTATGGACTGGCGGCCGATCCGCAGGACGGAACCAGCGGCTTGTATATCGGGCTGGGATACCTGTATTAGGTTTGGATCGGCTCAATGGAGCGGAGGCTCCGCCCTGCATTCCGAACGACCGAGATCAGATTTCCGCCTTACCTCAGCGT
>RFIZ01000071.1 GCA_003695105.1 Fidelibacterota bacterium | reverse complement strand
TCAAACAAATTTTCCACGTTCCAGAAACCGATCGTCACCACCTGATGCTGAGAATGAGAACACCCCAATACTCCCAGAAACAGACCTGTTAATAAAAAGATATTCAGTTTCATAATCTATCCCGGAACCTTTTACGTATCCTTACGTTTCGTATACCTTGGAGCAGGCATCGATCACACACTCTGGAAACTCCCTCCTTTGTCCTCCTATTACCTCCTTGGTTGATCATGCCTGCTCTATTTTTTCCCATCGCGTATTTGGAATTTCCCCAATTTTCCGGGAAAAATCCTCCAAAACCTGATCCGGTATCGCCACTTTCCAGCGTATAGTTTCGCCGGATAAATCCTGAACGATTCTGCCTTCCAGGTTGGATACGATCCGATTGAGGTCGCCGATATGCCGGAAGGGAGCCATCAGGAGACCCTGGGTCACGGGAACGAATCGCACACACTGTGCCGCATCCACGGCGTTGGCCGCCGCCTGGCCGTAGGCATCGATCAATCCTCGGATACCCAGTTTTATTCCGCCAAAATATCGCACCACCGTCAGGCCACACTGAACCAAATTCCGGCGCTGCAATTGATGCAGGATGGGTGTTCCGGCTGTACCGGAGGGTTCCCCCGCATCGGAACCGTATTCTACCACCGACTCCGGGTGGTACAACCGGTAGGCCCAACAAATATGCCGGGCCTTGGGATGCTCTTTTTTTCGGGTTCGAAGTACCGCTTCCACCTCACTCCTTGACTGGACCGGAAACAGGTCCGCGATAAACTCTGAGCGTTTGACCTTGAACTGAATCCGGACCGGTTGGCGGACAGTCACCATCATTTTTTCCGAAATGTCAGTCGAATTGGAACCCCTTCCAGATCAAAGGCTTCCCGGAGGCGGTTTTCCAGATAGCGACGGTATTGCACGGGCACCAGCTTGGGATAATTCATGAAAAAAGCAAAGATGGGAGGCGCCCGGTGAACCTGAGAGACGAATTTCATTTTCAACTGGCGTCCATGGACAGCAGGAGGTGGATTCTGTTGTAAAATTCCCTGCAGCCAGGTATTCAGGTCACGGGTGGGTATGGTCTTTTTCCGGAGTTCTCCCACATTCCAGGCCAGATCCAGTACCCGGGATACCCGTTGCCTGGTTTTGGCGGAGATGAACAGTTGCGGATATCCTTTTAAGGCGGGAAAGGCGTCCACGATCGTGCGTCCGAATTCCACCATGGTATTGGAATCTTTTTCCACCAGATCCCATTTATTGACCAGGAGAACCAAACCTTTGCCCTCTTTGATCACCAGATCCACGATGGATTTATCCTGATTTCCGAATCCTTTGACGGCATCGATGACCACCAGAACTACATCGGATCGCTGAATGGCCTTGTGGGTCCGCACGGTACTGAAATATTCAATCTGGTCTTTGATGCGCATCCGTTTTCGAAGTCCGGCCGTGTCAATCAGAATAATGTCGCGCCCATACCAACGGAAGGTCGTGTCGATGGAATCCCGCGTTGTTCCTGCCACCGGTGTAACAATGCTCTGTTCCTTTTGAAGCAGGGCGTTCATCAGGGATGATTTCCCTACATTGGGCATCCCGGCGATGGTGATTTTCAGCGGTTCCTCCTCGCCGGTATGTCCCGAACCGGATGGAGACAGATGCAATTTCTCCACGATGAGATCCAACAGGTCGCCGGTGAGCCGGCCGCTGAGGGCTGAGATTGGCAAGACAGGCTCCAACCCCAGTTCATAATACAGGTAGGCCTGGTCGTCCCATCGGGTATGATCACATTTATTGACTCCCAGCACGACCGGCTTTCCGGTTTCATGAATCAGGCGCGCCAACGCCATATCGCTGGCCGTAGGCTCCGATCGCCCATCCACCAGAAACAGAATCAGATCCGCCTCTTCCACGGCCAGTCGGGCCTGTTTGCGGACAGCAGCGTTAAAGATGTCCGTGTCCTCCGGAATATATCCGCCCGTATCCACAATGGTCATGGAAATACCCCGCCAGTCCATTTCTCCATAAATCCGATCCCGGGTGATTCCTTCAGTCGCATCCACTACCGCCTTACGGACGCGAATGAACCGGTTGAACAGAGTGGATTTTCCCACGTTGGGGCGACCCACGATGGCAATGACTGGATGTTTGGTCATGATGGAAGTCCTGGTTTGAAATTACAGCTTTTCCGGGGGTGGAACCACGTCCTATCGGAACGGGGATGGGCGAACGGATACAAAAAGAGCGGGTGAAGGGAATCGAACCCTCGTATCCAGCTTGGGAAGCTGGTGTTCTACCATTGAACTACACCCGCAAGATGAACAAATTTACTTCTATTTCCCTAGTTAATACACCTTCGATTTTCCCTAAATTGTGTGGTGGTTCCGGCATCATCGACAGCCAAGATCCGTCTCTTGTTGCTGAGCAATAGCACCCTTCCAGGGCAGGGCTTCATGGAATGGTCTTTGCCCAGAGTCAGGTCGTTTCTGACCGGTCATCTAAAGTGCGGAGTCTTTCTTCCCTTTGCTTCCGTGAGGTTGTCCTGGGAAAGATATACGGATCGGGTCCGCGATGCCCTGGAAATTCCCGAACTCACCTCCCTCCATGAAACAGCGGACCCGGCTGCCCTGGTTCAGGAGGCCAGCGCGTTGATTGTAGGGGGTGGAAATACCTTTTGTCTGCTCCGCGAACTGGAAAACCGGGATGTTTTGGCCCCTCTCCAGGAGCGTATCCGTCAAGGATGTCCTTACCTGGGATGGAGTGCCGGTGCCAACCTGGCCTGTCCCACCATTCAAACCACCAACGACATGCCTATTCAACAACCCCGATCATTCCGCGCGCTGAATCTGGTTCCCTATCAAATCAACCCCCATTTCACTCCGGACCGTCTGCCCCATCACGGAGGAGAATCGCGTCTGGACCGGATCCAGGAATTCCTGACCCTCCATCCGGAAGCAGTGGTAGTGGGCCTGCCGGAAGGGACCGGTCTGGAAGTAAGCGCTGACCGTCATGTGATTTTCGGCCGCCAGGCTGTCCACTATTTTTCTACAACCGGAACACGGGAAATACCGCCCGGCGACTGTATACCCGTATCCACAACTTCAATGATGAAACCATGAAAAAAGCTTTTCTGATCACCCTACTGACCATGGGCGCGACACTGATTACACTGGCTCCGTTACGGGAAACTCCTACTCCCCCGAAACCCGATTTCAGCACTTCAGCCAGCCTGAATTCGCATTTGTTCACTCAGAAACAGGTACGTAAGTCCCGGCCGAAATATGATCGTCCCGATCAGGCCATGTTGGAAGAAATTGCCCTGAGATCGGAACTGAATCGTCCCTTCTCCTACCAGGGAAACTGGCGGTTTCGTGCCTGGGAAGCCGCTCAATCCATGCGACTGTCTTCGCGGACCGCCCTCCCGTGGGAAGAACATGGGCCCGGTAATGTAGGTGGCCGTTCCCGCGCTTTGATCATCGACCCTACGGACAGCACGCACTGGTATGCCGGCGCCGTGGGCGGAGGTGTGTGGGAGACCCATGACATGGGGCTGAGCTGGATTCCGCTGACGGATATGATGCCGGTGCTGTCCGTAACCACGCTGGCTCAGTGCTGGACCCAGCCCAACGTGATCTACGCCGGAACCGGAGAAGGTTTTTACAATAGCGATGCCGTGATCGGTGATGGGATTCTCAAATCCACCAACGGCGGCGGCCGGTGGACGCAATTGGCTGCCACCGTCGATAATCCTTCTTTCCGGTATGTGAACCGGCTCATTGTCGATCCGACCAATCCTCTGGTGGTTTTAGCCGCCACGAACAGCGGTGTTTACCGGTCAGTGGACGGGGGCCTTTCCTGGGAAGAAGTTTTCAACAACAATCATCGGATTCAGCAAATCGTGGCCAATCCCCATAATTTTGCGGAGATGTATCTGACGGCCAATAATTCCGGAATTTTCAAATCCACGGACGGAGGTCAATCCTGGAACCGAACCGACACGTTCACCGGAACTTTCTATCGGATTGAAATGGCCATCGCTCCGTCCAATCCCGCGATCCTCTACGCCACAACCGTCAACAGCGCATCGGGGGTGGGCGGGTTTTATCGTTCGGAAGACAGTGGCGTCACCTGGACCAATCTCTCTCCTTCCGTGAACTGGCTGGGAGGCCAGGGTTGGTACGACAATACGTTGGTGGTGAATCCCTTCAACCCGGATGAAGTCCTGGTCGGCGGCATCAACCTGTACCGCTGCACCGTGAACGGGAATTCCGTTACCGTGTCTCAGATCTCCCAATGGTATGAACAACCCGATTATCCCTACGTCCATGCCGACCAGCATTTTCTGGTCACTATCCCCCACAACGACGGTAGTTCCTTCGGTGTCGTCGCCACCAACGACGGCGGCGTGTTTTATTCACCCGATGGCGGTAACAGCTGGTCCTCCCGGGTAATCGGATATAATGTGACCCAGTTTTACGACGGAGATATGCACCCCGGACGGGTACAAATCATTGCCGGAGCTCAGGACAACGGCACCAATTTATCACCTCCCACTCCGGATTCGGCCTCCTATTGGACAGAACCAGTGGGTGGCGACGGATTTGATTGCGCCTGGAACAAGTTTGATCCGAACGTGTTGTACGCCACTCTCTACAGCACGCGGATCTATAAGTCCACGGACGGCGGCGCTTCCTTTTTCAGCATTGACAACGGCCTCCAGGAAAGCAACTTGTTTCATACACCGCTGGCCATGAGTCCCTTTGATCCCGACCTCCTGTTTACTGCCGGTGACGGAAATTCGTTTTACCGGACCGAAAACGGTGGAGATTCATGGGATCAGGTTTACGTCAATTACGATGGCTATCCGCGGAAGAAAATTGCGCCTTCCCTGTCCAATCCGGATATCGTTTGGACGGCCTCCCTGTCCAATAACATCAACGTCTCCACCGATGGCGGCTGGACATTTACGACCGTCACCAGACCCAGCGGAAGCCCCACGGCTACTCCCACAGGATTGTATACCGATCCCCTTCAGGACAGCACCGCTTTTATTACCTTCGGAGTGTCCGGATACGGGAAGATTTTCCGCACCCGGGATTTGGGAGATACCTGGACCGACCTGACCAACAATCTTCCCGATATTCCGGTTCACTGCCTCTTGGTTTTACCCCATCACCCGGATGAATATTGGATTGGTACCGATGTGGGGCTCTTCGTCTCCACCGATGCCGGACAGACCTGGGGATATTCCGATTCCGGTCTGCCGGCCGTGTCCATTCGCCGCCTGAAAATCATCGGTCAGCGGGTCCTGGCCGTTACCCACGGACGCGGGACCTTCAGCGTGTTCATGGATGAACTCCCGCCGATCGAATTACCGGTCCTGGCTCCTCTGCTTCCTCCCCTGGAGTACCCCTCGCCCGGATCCACCACGCTGCGGGTTCCGTTTGAAGTCCGGAGCGCTCACGATTCGGTTCAAATCGTCCAAGATGACTCCCTGTCGTATTGGCTGGGACCCATACCCGCCTTTACGGATACGGCCTTCTGGCTCACCAATTTGGATCTGGGACCCACGTCGGTTCAGGTGATCGGGTACACCAACGGACTTCCTTACCCCTCCGACATCCGGACCCTGGAATTGTACGCTCCGGCGCAGACGGTTATTGAGACATTCGATTCCTCTGTAACGACGTTCACCGGTGATTTTATCATCAGTCATGATCCGGGTTTTTTCACCAATACCATGCACACCCTGCATCCCTACGGGTCCGGACAGGAATATATCGCCCGATTGGGAGTGCCCGTTATCGTCACCGGCGGACAGGAACTTTCTTATCGGGATATTGCCATCGTTGAGCCGGGAGAAGCCGGTTCCGCCTATCCTGATTACAACATGTGGGATTATGTTACCGTCGAAGCCACGACCGACGGTGACCAGTGGACCATGTTGATTGATCCCTACGACGCCCGGGCCAACGGAGCCTGGCTCCAGGCCTATAATTCCGGCGGCGGTGGCAATGAAACCATGCTGGTCACCCACACCATTCCCCTGGAAGATTTTTATTCTCCGGGGACGATTATTTACATTCGCTTTCGGTTGTTCGCCGACACGTACGTCACCGGCTGGGGCTGGGCTATCGATGATGTCAACGTGGGCTCGGGTCTGATGGCCACCGGCCGGAAACCTGACCTGCCGGAGTCCATTTCAGTGTTTCCCGCTTACCCCAATCCGTTTAACAGTACGACCGTTTTTAGTTTGCGCTCCCGATGGACTACGACCGCGGACATTACCATATATGATCTGCTCGGGCGTCAGGTCCGTCGCCTGGAACACCATCGCGTCCTGCCGGCGGGGGCTACGACGTTCATCCGGTGGGACGGGAAGGACGATCTGGGACGGGAGTTGGCTTCCGGCACCTACCTGGTGGAAACAATGGTGGGCCGTGAGCGGAAAACGCAAAAAGTATTGTTCATGAAATAGGGCAGCCGGTCATGGAAGGTGAAGGTCAGCCCCAGGCCGGGGTCTGCCTTCAGCTTCAGTGATCCAACATCCGTCTTTGACTGGGCAAGCCACTTCCAGAGGGAGAAATGGAGCCGGTTTCAGTCGAGATTGACGGATACAATCTTGGAAACCCCCTTCTTTTCCATGGTGACTCCATAGAGGATATGCGCCCCTTCCATGGTTTTTTTGTTGTGAGTCACCACGATGAATTGGGTCTCGGGACTGAAAGTATTCAACACGTGGAGGAATTTTTGCACATTTTCGTCATCCAGGGGAGCGTCCACTTCATCCAGGATACAATAGGGACTGGGTTTATACTGGTAAATGGCGAAAAGCAAGGCGATGGCCGTGAGAGATTTTTCGCCGGCGCTGAGCAATCGCAGAGACTGGTTCCGCTTCCCGGGCGGAAGAGCCGTAATGGCGATATCGGATTCCAACGGATCCGGATCCCCAACCAAACTCAGGGTTCCTTTCCCGCCATTGAAAAAGATGGGAAACAGTCGCTCATAATTGGCCTTGATTTGGTCAAAGGTATCCAAAAACTGTTTGCGGGCCACCCGGTCAATACGCTGAATGGTTTCCCGCAGGTTGGCTTCGGCTTCAATGAGGTCATCCCGTTGCTGAACCAGCATTTCATAGCGGGCATGTTCTTCCTCATATTCCGCCTGGACAGCCATGTTCACCGGACCAATATTTTCGATACTTCGTCGAATCCGTTCCAGCTCGGCCACCAACTGGTCTTCCGATTCGCTCACCTCCATCTGAGTCGGTATTTCCAGATTGTACTGGTCCCGGACATGCTCCCGGATAATCTCTATCTTCTGCAGGTACTCCGCTGCTTCCCGCTCGGCCTGACGTAATTCCTCCAGCACTTTTTCCCGGGCTTCCTGTTCGCCCTGAATCAGATCCCGGAGTGAATCCATTTTCGCTTCCAGGGCGCGCCGATGGGATTCCACCTCCTCGACCCGGGTGCGGCACTGGACACATTGTTCTTTCACGGATTCCAGACGGGTCGATGTTTCCTCCACCTGTTCTTCCAGTTCCCGGATTTCATGGTTCAACTGTTGTTGTTCGGCTTCCATCTGTTCGCGACGCCGTTGGAGTTCATCCAGACTCTCCTGAGCGGACCTTCTCTGAAGCTGGATACTTTCCCGCTGATTCTCCAGTTGGATCAATTCGATTCTCAGGTCCTGGACTTGTTGTCCCATCCGATCCCGCCTTTCCCTGACCTGTTGCAATGCAGTTTGCAGGTCTTCGAGACGGTCCAGGAAGGTCTGCATTTCTTCTTCGATTTGTTTCAATTCCGGCTGTAACGCCTCCCGTGATGCGGTCAAGGACTCCATTTCTTCCTGCAGAGATGCGGTCATCCGTTCCGCTTCGGCCACTAGCTCCCGACTGCGACCCGCTTCCAATTCTCCCTTGAGACAAGCTTCCTGGGCCTCTTGGTAGGCGGATTGCAGTTCACTCACTGCGGCTTCCTGTGCATCCAGGTCTTCCTGCTGGTTCTGCAGTCGAATCTTCAGCTTTTCCTCCTCCACACGGAGGGTTGCCAACTGTTGGTGGGCTTCTTCCAGTTCGGCGGTTATGCGCTCCAACCGGTTTTTTCGGCCCAGGACAGCGCCTTCTTCCAGAGTCCCGCTTACAAACCAGCGGGATCGTCCGTCCCAGAGTGCTCCGGACGGATCCACATAGATGCAATCGGGAGCGATCTGATCCGGTCCCAGTTCATCCAGAGACGGGATCAACCGAAAAGGACCCAACAGGAAAGACAGGAGATTCTTCAGCTCCGGGGGATAGGAAACATGAGTCAGGAGGGATGCGGCTTCCCGTTCCTCCTGCCGGGGATGTGATGGGACGGTATCCAGAGTCAGGATTCCGGCTTCTCTTTGGCCTTCCCGGCGCAATACCGACAGCATGTTCCGGGCTTCGGCAGTGGATCGGACCACCAGATAATGAGTCAGGTCACCCAGGGCCGCATTCAGGGCCGGCGCCAGCGAGGAATCAATGCTCACCATTTCTCCCAAAACCCCCAACACAGCGGGAAATTGACGGGCCCGTTGGAGGATGAACTGAACCCCGGAAGGATGGCCTTCTCCGGAGGTTATCAAATCCTCAAAATAGGTCTGTTGGGATTGGAGCGTTTCGATCCGGGATTCCCACCGGACGATTTCCCGGTTGAGCTGTTGCGCGCGCTCCTGATCCCCTTCCCGCTTCGAACGCAATTGCTGGAGTTCGGCTTCCGCAGACTCGAGACGGGACCGTAGGGTGGTCGCCTTCTCTACCGCCTGTTCATAGGAACGGCGAACAGACTCCTCCCTCTCCATCAATTCCTGGTGGCGGCGCTGCGCTTCTTCCCACTGGGCCGTTTTTTCTTCCAGCAAAGTTTCAGTCCGGCTGAGCAGGGATTGTTTGGCATTCAGTGATTTTTGAATTTCCCAGCGCCGGCTCTGCAAAGATTCCTCCTGCTGACGCGTCTCCCGGAATTCAGTTTCAATCTGATCGTACCGGGCCTTGTGGGATTCCAATACCCGTAATTTTTCTTCCCGGCGGGGCTCCACGGTTTCGATTTCAGCGGTATACTGCTCCATTAACTGCCGGAGTTTTTCTTCCCGTTGGGTATTGCGATGATCTTCATCGCGCAGCCGGGATAGGGTCTGAACGTGGGCCCGGGTTTGTTCCCGCCAGACCAGCAGGTTCTGCTCCATCGTTTGGCGTTGTTCCTGCAATGCAGCCAATCGATTCTGTTCCGACAACCAGTCGGCTTCCACCCGCTCCCGCTCGGCCCGGACCTTCGCCAGTTCTTTCTCCCACCGGGATTGGGTGTCGGAGCCACTGGTCTTCAGTCCCTGAAATTCCTGGATCTTTTCCTGCAAAGGTTGCAGTTGACCTTCAAGGGCCGTCAGACGCAGGTAGGCCAGAGCTACATCCTTGCTTTTCAATTGTTCCTGGAGCTTAGCGTGCCGTTTATATCGCTTGAGTTGCAGGCTCAGTCCATGTACTTTGGTTTCTACTTCCGTCAGGACATCCTGAATGCGTTCCAAATCCTGATGGGTGGCCTCAAACTTTCGGAGAGCAGATTTGCGCTGAAGTTTGTAT
>RFIZ01000005.1 GCA_003695105.1 Fidelibacterota bacterium | reverse complement strand
TTTGGCCGGAAATTGAATGGATCCAGGATCCCGCTTTACGGGAGAAAGTCATCCAAACCTGGGCTTGGGCCCTGGAACAAAGTGTACTCACGGCAGACGATCTGGCAACGATACCCTTTTCCCTGTTGATCGAAGATTGTTCCATTTCGTTTATGAACCATAAGCGGACCTGTGTGCAACTGGCGGTGGATATCGCCAAACGGATGCAGGCAAATTTCGGGGATGAAATCTCCATCGATATGGATGTTTTGATCGCCGGGGCCATTCTGATCGATGTGGGAAAACTCCTGGAATACGAGCTGGTGGACGGACGGCTCGCCACCAGTCGGGCGGGAAAACTGGTGCGGCATCCATTCAGCGGCGTGGCCCTGGCGGACCGGTTCGGTCTGCCCCCGGAAGTGCAACACATCATCGCCACCCATTCCAAAGAAGGCGATCTGGGACACCGATCCGTGGAGGCGATCATTGTTCACCACGCCGACTTTGTCAGTTTCGAACCTTTTCGCGCCCGATGAAATCCAGTCCCCAAAACCTGGTTGAGAAAATTGTCCAACGCTTTGCGGTGGATCTTCCTCCCGGACAAGCCGTCCACAGCGGCGCCTATCTCATGGTGGAACCGGCTCATATATTGACCCATGATAATACGGGTGCCATCCTGAAGAAATTTTCCGTCATCGGCGCTACCCGAGTGGCCAACCCGCGTCAGCCGGTGTTTGCCCTGGATCATAATGTGCAGGACACATCGCCGGAAAACTTAGCCAAATACCGGAAGATCGAAGACTTCGCCCGGTCCATGGGCGTTGATTTTTATCCCGCCGGCCGGGGAATCGGCCACCAGATCATGTTGGAGGAAGGATATGCGCTGCCCGGAACCCTGGCTGTGGCGTCTGACAGTCACGCCAATATGTATGGTGGGATCGGCTGTTTGGGTACACCGGTGGTTCGAACCGATGCGGCAGCCATCTGGGCCACAGGAAAAACCTGGTGGCAAATACCTCCGGTAACCCGGATCGTACTCACCGGCGCCCTCCCGGCGGGCTGCAGCGGGAAGGACGTCATTCTCAATTTGATCGGCCATTTCCACCAGGATGAAGTCCTGAACCATGCGCTGGAATTTACCGGAGAAGGGGTGGCCACCCTGTCCGTTGATGACCGCCTTACCATTGCCAACATGACCACGGAATGGGGAGCTTTGGCGGGACTGTTCCCCGTCGATGACAGGGTCCACGAATGGATCGAGGAACGGATTCGCCGGAAAGGGCCCGGCCATCCCCGTTGGAATGAATCCGTCCGCTCCCGTCTGAAGAATGCGCCCCAGGCCGACGCTGGCGCTGTCTATGCCCAGGAAATCCGCCTGGATTTAGGTTCGGTGCAGCCGGTCGTCAGCGGGCCGGACCAGGTGAAGCGGACCACCCCTGTCAGCCAACTGGAGCGACAACGGATTCGGATTTCCAAGGCATATCTGGTATCCTGCGTGAACAGTCGGGCGTCCGACCTGGCGGCGGCGGCGGAGGTGATGAAGGGACACAAAGTGGCGTCGGGAGTGGAATTGTATATCGCCCCCGCTTCCCGGGACGTTCAAAAGGACAGTGAAAAAAAGGGAGACTGGCACATTCTTCTGGCAGCCGGCGGCCGGACCTTGCCGCCGGGGTGCGGTCCCTGCATCGGGATGGGCGCGGGCCTGTTACAGGAGGGGGAGGTGGGAATTTCCGCCACCAACCGGAATTTCAAGGGACGAATGGGTTCCCGTCAGGCCGTCGCTTATTTGGCCTCACCTGTGGTCGTGGCCGCCTCAGCGATCAAAGGCTATATTGCCGCACCAGACACCTTTCATCGGGGGCCGCTCCGGGCCGAGTTGAAAAAGATCGAATCCGCCGGGACCGGAACCCGGGAAGTGCATCTCCTGCCGGGATTTCCCTCGCAGCTTTCCGGCCGGTTGGTGTTTTGTCCCCGTGACAATCTCAACACCGATGGGATTTACCCCGGGAAATACACCTATCGTGATGACTTCACCCTGGAACAGCAGGCGGAGGTGGTCATGGAAAATTACGATCCGGAGTTCCGGCGAATCGTTCAACCGGGGGATATTCTGGCAGCCGGTTTCAACTTCGGGACGGGAAGTTCCCGGGAGCAGGCGGCCACGGCCCTGCAGGCCCGCGGGATTCAGTTGGTTCTGGCCGGTTCCCTCAGTCAAACCTATAAACGCAATGCGTTGAACAATAGTTATCTTGTCCTGGAAGTTCCCGCCCTGATTCGGCGACTGAAATCCATCTTTCCGGACGACAGGACAACCATCGTCACCGATAGTACTGTCACCGTAGATTTTGAGCAGTCCCGGGTGCAGTTCCAGGACGAAACCTACCCCTTCGCTCCTTTGGGTCCGGCGGCCCAGGAACTGATCCTGGAAGGGGGTCTGGAGACCTGGGTGAAACATCGATTGAAAGACGAAAGACAACCATGAGCAGATATCGAATTGCCTGGCTCCCGGGTGACGGAGTGGGGCAGGAAGTAATGGAGTGCGCCCGGCTGGTCCTGGACGCCCTGGAAGTGGAAGCCGACTATATCCCTGGCGATATTGGCTGGGAATTCTGGAAACAGGAGGGGGATGCCCTGCCTCAGCGCACCATCGACCTGCTGCACACCACTGACTGTGCCCTGTTTGGTGCCATTACCTCCAAACCCAAAGAAGAAGCCGCCCGGGAACTGGCCCCGGAATTGCAGGACAAAGGACTGGTCTATTTTTCCCCGATTGTGCGGTTACGTCAGCTGTTCCGGCTCCATACCAATTTGCGGCCCTGTAAGGCGTATCCCGGGAATCCATTGAATTACAAAGACAATATCGATTTGGTGATTTTTCGGGAAAATACGGAAGGGATGTATGGCGGAGTCGAATTCCATCCTCTCCCGCAGGAAGTGTACGATGTTCTGGTCAAGCACAACCCCAAGATGAAGAAATTCGAATCCGCCGGTCTGGATAATATCGCCATGTCCACCCGCATCATGACCCGCCAGGGATGTGAAAATATTCTGACCCGGGCCTTTGAATTTGCCCGGAAAACGGGACGAAAATCGGTGACCCTGGTGGACAAACCCAATGTACTCCGGGAAACCGGCGGTTTGATTCGCCGGGTGGCGAAAGAGGTGGCCCGGAAGTATCCCGGGATCGAGTTGTGGGAAAGTAATATCGATGCCATGTGCATGTGGCTGGTGAAGAATCCGGAAAAATATGATGTCATCGTCGCCGAGAATATGTTCGGGGATATCCTGTCCGATCTGGCGGCCCAACTGGTCGGCGGACTGGGGTTTGCCTGTTCCGCCAATATCGGCGATGACTATGCCGTGTTTGAACCCACCCACGGTTCGGCTCCCAAATATTTCGGTCAGCACAAGGTGAACCCCATTGCCATGATCCTCACGGCAAAAATGATGCTGGATTGGCTGGGAGAGACGGAAAAAGCCGATCGACTGGAAAGGGCGGTAGCGGACGTCATCCGTGAGGGGCAGGTCGGGACGTATGATATGGGGATGAACAACACCAATCTGGAAGTGGCCGGGGCCATTGCCGGCAAGTTGAGGTAGCTCCCTATGGAACGTGAAATGACCATTTCCCGCCGTTGGGCCCGCTTTGCGGTTCAGTTGCGACAGGAAGAGCTTCCGGTGGAGGTACTGCAAACGGCCAAACGATTTCTGTATGATTCCGTCGGCTGTGCCCTGGGGAGTCTGTCCACTCCCGACGTTCGCGCCCTGTGGACGATGTATCGACACCTGGGCGGGCGGGAGGAAGCCACCGTGATCGGATTCGGCGATCAATTACCGGCCATCCACGTGACGCTGATCAATTCTCTGATGGTCCGGGCTCTGGATTACAATGACATTTACTGGAAGGAAGATCCCAGCCATCCTAGCGACCTGATCCCGGCCGCACTGGCGGTGGGCGAACGGGAGGATGCCTCCATGCAGGAAGTGCTGAAAGCTGTGGTATTGGCCTATGAATTGGAACAGCGCCTCTGCGAATGTGCCCGACCGGGTCTCCGGGAACGGAAATGGCATCACGCCACTCTGACGCAATTCGTCTCACCGGTGGTGGCGGGATACCTGTTAGGCCTGGATGAAGATCAACTGGTAAACGCCATTGGAATTAACGGCTGCCACAACCATACCATTGGCTGTCCCACGGCCGGGGTGTTGACCATGATGAAAAACACGGTGGATCCCCTGGCGGTGCAGGCCGGCGTCCAGGCGGCTCTCATGGCGCAATTGGGTTTCACCGGTACCGCAGCAGTGTTCGAAGGAAAAGAAGGGCTCATGGATGTATACGGTCCCGACTGGGATCCGGCCGTCCTGACCGCTGACCTGGGTGCCTCCTGGCGGATTCAGGACTGTTCCATGAAAGCCTTTCCCACGGAAGCCCTGACCCACACCCACATTTCGGCCACCCTGAAACTGGTACGGGAACAGGATATTCAACCGGATGACGTCGAAGAAGTGCGGGTGACGACGATCGCCCGTGCCTGTGATATATTGTTTGATCCCCATAAATATGAGCCCCGTTCCCGGGAGACGGCCGACCACAGTCTGCCATTCTGTATCGCCCGGGCGATTCTGGACCGGAAGATCACCAAACAATCTTTTTCTCAGGAAAAGATCGATGATCCACGGCTCCGGACCTTGATTCATAAAATCAAAGGAGAAGCCAGCCAGGAGTTTGAGCAGCTCTTTCCGGACAAGCAGCCCTCCCGGGTGACCATCCGGCTCCGGGGCGGTGAGGAGTATTCCGTCTATCTGGACTACCCCAAGGGAGATCCCCGGGAGCCGATGACCGAGGAGGACCTGGACCTCAAATTCAGAGGGCTGGCGGGGGACCTGTTGTCAACGGAAGAATGTGAGAACATAAAGGACATCATCATGGGATGTGACGACCTTACGGCCCGGGATTTTATGGAACAACTTACGGTGGATACCGATGAAAACTGATTTTTTCCTGCGGGAATCGTGGCTGACGGAAGAGGAACAACTGGTCCGGGACACAACCCGGGAATTCGTCGATCAGGAATGTCGTCCCCTTTTGCAG
>RFIZ01000070.1 GCA_003695105.1 Fidelibacterota bacterium | reverse complement strand
GGACGGTGGAGTTCGGGCCGAAAGACGGGTTCCGGTCGATATTCCGGCGGGAAATAGGGCTCGTACTCGGTCATTTTTTCCCTTTCAGAACGGTATCGATCAGACCGTACTTTTTGGCTTCATCGGCACTCATGAAATAGTTCCGGTCCGTATCCCGCTCAATCCGTTTCATGGTCTGGCCCGTGGCTTTGGACAGGATGGAATTGAGGGTTTCCCGCAGACGCAGGATTTCGTCGGCCTGAATTTTGATGTCGGAGGCCTGGCCTTCCGCCCCACCCAGAGGCTGGTGAATCATGATCCGGGAATGGGGTAAGGCGGATCGTTTCCCTTTTTGTCCGGCGGCCAACAGCAGGGCGGCCATGGAGGAGGCCTGCCCGATACAAATGGTGGCCACATCCGGTTCGATATAATTCATGGTGTCGTAGATGGCCAGGCCGGCGGTCACATAGCCGCCGGGGGAGTTGACATAGAGATGGATGTCTTTCTCCGGATCTTCCGCCGCCAGGAACAGGAGCTGGGCGATCACCAGGGAGGCTACATTGTCATCGATGGGCGACCCCAGAAAAACGATGCGTTCCTTCAGAAGACGGCTGTAGATGTCAAAGGCCCGCTCCGTGCGGCCGCTCTGTTCCACCACCATGGGAATGAGCTGAGACACAGTCTTAATGCTCATGAGCATGATCCTCCTGGTTCATTTTCCGGAGATCGCTGGTTTTGACGGTGACTTCCTTCACCTTGGCAAAGGAGAGCAGATAATCCAGGACTTTGCGCTCCATCAGATCGTCTTCGATCCGGGACCGGTTGCTGGGTTTTTTATAGGTCTTTTCCACGGTTTTCCGCTGATCCTCGGGAGCCGATTCCACGATGTCCCGAATTTTTTCCTGGACTTCTTCCCGGGTCACTTCCAGACCGGCACTGCGAATAACAGCGTTACGGATCAGGTACCACTTCAGGTTTCGTTCCGCCACCGATCGGTACTCCGCCCGGATCTTGTCTTCGTCGATGGTTTCCCCGGGATTGGCTTTCCGGGCATCCTCGATCAAATGATCCAGGTAGGCGTCCACCATGGACGGTGGATATTCCGGATTCACCTTATCGATCAGTGCGTCGGCCAGATCCCGATCGAACTGTTCCCGGGCACGCCGCTCGTAATTCTCATCGATCCGTTCCCTGATACTCTGGCGCCACTCCTCCACGGTTTTCAGAGCGGGGTTCACCTGCTGCACAAACTCATCGTTTACTTCCGGCAGGACCTGCTCTTCCACCCGAATCACAGACAATTCGAACAGCACGGGTTGGCCCTGTTCGTCGGGTATCTCCAGGCGACAGGTGTCTCCCGGTTTCAGGCCTTCCAGTTTGGTCTGGTTGTCTCCGGTGAAAATTCCATCTCCCACCCGCAAATAGCGTTTTTCCAGTTTCCGGCCGATCACCGGGACTCCGGAGGCGTCCAGTTCCTGGAGGTCTCCCAGGATAAAATGCCCGGCTTTGGCTCCGTCTTCCACCGGTCGCACTTCGGCCTGGGCATAGCGGATTTCCTCCACGACGGCGTTCACGTCTTCTTCATCGCTTTCATAACGGGTACGGGTGACTTTCAGGCTGTTTTTCTTGAGGGTGGGCAATTCGATCTCCGGTTCCACTTCGAATTCGGCGGCAAAGGTCAGATCCCGTTCATAGGCGAAATCCAGCGATTTGATCTTGGCCTGATTGACCGGATACAAATCATGTTCGTCCAACGCCTTGACATAAGCTTTCCGGAAGGCCTGGTCCACAAAATCCGCTTCGATGGAGTGGAGATATTGGTTCAGGATCACCTTCAGGGGCGCCTTCCCCGGACGGAAGCCCGGTATTTTGACCCGTTTGCTGAACTGCCGGGCGGATTTTTCGAAATCGGCTTTTAATTCCTCCCAGGGAACCGTGATTTGCAGTTCCCGGGTATAGGAATTCACTGTTTGTATGTCTGTTTTCAATCTATTTCCTCAAAAAATGGGTGCTGAATTTACTCCGCCTCAGACGGGGAACAAACCATTCCCGTGCCACTCAGACTGTCACGTCCATCAGCAACCGGGCCCCCTGATATATGGAATACATACCCAGAATTTGGACCACATGGTATACATCATTGTGATTGAAGGAAGGATGCAGGTCCCAGCCACTGACCTGAATACCGGCCGCCAGAAAAGAGATCCCAATGCCCAGAGCCACTGCCCCGGAACCGGCCACCCGACCCTGGAAGTAGAGGTAGATCATGAACAACAGGACCAGGACCAGACTGGGAGCATAGAATTTGACTACATTGATAAAGCGCGCATCCCGGAGAATCACCACCGTATAGGCTGCCAGAGCCAACACCGGTAACCAGCGTATCCACTGCATGGTGGCGTAGTTGAAAACGGTATAGCCGCCGGCGAGCAGGAAAAAGCAGCTCACCAGGCCGATGGAAAGGGTGGTGGCTTTCCAGATTCCGTCCCGAAGTGCCGGGGAAAAATAGGGTCCCAGACCATGGGACACGGCTCCCAGAAAAGAGCCCAGGGCTAAAAACCAGAACACACGGATCCAGTGCCAGGTCGTATTCTGGAGGGTTGCCCGGTAGACGAAGGACAATCTCCAGGCAAAATACAGGGCAAAGATCGTAATTAACAGGTCCGTAAAGGCGGTCATGGGTTCATAAATCATGGTGCTTCCCTTCTTCAAGGTTCGGTTTCCTGTGACAATTGGGTGAGCAGAAGCATCCCGTCCAGGAGAGTGACGGCACCGTCCTGGTTCACATCCGCAAGATCGATCTGATAGCCCTCCCAGGAGGTGCCGGCCAGACCGTCGAAAACGGCCAGGACATCCGCGATCGTGAATTCGCCGTCCATGGTAACGTCTCCCGGGGTCAGAACACCGGCAGCCTCCACCACAAACTCTCCGGCAAGGGGCAACCGTTCATGTCGCCCGGAGGAATCGGCGGCTTCCCAGAGGTAATGAATGTCCGTCGTCACGGGGACTGCCGGCAGGGCAACGGCAAAACTGTCGTTTCCCACACTTTCCCCGACCTGGAACCGGAGCTGGTCCATACGCTCCGTTTTCCAGACGACCCGGATGGAATCGACGATCAATCCCCATCCGCTGTGGGCCACGATGCGGGCGACCAGGGCCATGCTGTCCGGAGCCCAGGGGACCGGCGGAGGAAGGTGTTGGATTTCCAGGTAGCCCTGATCCGGTATTCCCTTGGCCCGGCAATGGAGGGCATCGGTGGACAGCCAGGGATTGGCGGCGGGAGGATCCACCGGAACGATGGTGTATCCGGGACAGGCATCCTGATAGGCTTGAATGGCCGCCTGATTGTTGTCGCCTCCCCAGGGAACCATTGGCACGTAAATCTTGTCGTTCAGAATCAGGGAATTGGTATAGGGCTCATCGTTGGGCGTATAAACTCGGTAGACCCGATAGGGAGTGCCATAGGCACAGATCTGGCCGGCGAAATACTCCGCCACGGCCTCAATTTCGTCGTACTGGGAATGGGTTGGCGGAACGGATCGGATCAGGACTTTGTCCGGCGCCAGAAATTTCCCCCAGCAGTCGATATGGTCGATATAGGTGTTGTTGGGATCGTCCAGCACATGGTAGGTGTGTACACCGTAATAGGTGCCCATCTCAGCCAGGATCTCTCCGGCCGTCCAGCCGGGATTCTCCACATATACCAGATCGGAGGAAGCCGATATCCCGAAGGCATCGGTCATGTAATTGCCTCCGGTGTGGACCAGATCCATGGCGTAATAGCCCGAGCCTAAAAAATTGGCGACTTTCCACGGGGCCTGATTGTCATTGGGGCGGGGACGGTTGTAGGTGAAATCCACCACGGCGATGTCGCCGGTCCCGTCCACTACCCACCAGGGACCATAGTCGCGGGTCCAGTAACTATCGGTATTTCCCAGGATGAATTCTACCTGGTCCAGATTCACTCCGGCGGCCTGGAACTGACTCACGGCCGCACTCTGCTGGGAAGTGGAGACCAGACAATAGACGATGACATCTTCGGCAAACTGGCGGACCAGGTCCACCGGAATTCCCAGGGGATAGCGAATCAGTACACCCTGCATTCGCTCCCATTCCGCCAGATTTCGCACCGGAGACGGCGGCGGATCGGTGGACCGCCCCTGGGAGGCAATTTGCCCCCGTTGTTCCCATTCCTCTGCCGTAAATCCGATGGGCAACTCGACCCGGACCGAATCGCCTTCCGGCCAGAGCTGCGGTTCCATGAGCGGGGGAGGAGTCGGTGGCTGGGCGCCCAGGCTCACGACCGCCAGAACGACCAGAGCCAGGGACCTGTATGGGGAAAGGATCATAGGGAAAGTTAAAATTCCAGAGTGATACCTCCCACAGGGAATACTTTGAATTGGTAGATATTTTCCCGGGTTCCGTCGTCGTTGTACTGGAAGTCCCAGATGTTGTCCCGGTCGAATACGTTCTGGATATCGATATAGGAAGTCATGGCCACGGATTTGATCCGGACATGCCACATGATCATCACATCCAAACGGCTGTAAAAAGGAAAGCGGCGACTGTTGTAGGGCTGATGTGCCGCAATATACCAACGGCGCGTGTTCCAATCATAAGTTTGGGGTGTATAGGGTTTGCCCCCGGAATACCGATACCGGAAGGAAAATTCCAGCTCATCTGCTCCTGCCCCCAGGGTATGTGCCAAGACTTTTTTCCACCAGACCCGGTGGAGGATCCGTTCACCGGTCACCGTCCGGAACGGCAGGCGATATCCGGCAATGATATTCAGAACCTGATGAAAATCATAGTCCAGGGGAAAGGTGCGTACATGCTGAGGCAGGCGGTAATCCTCCCCTGCGGTTGTATACCAGGACCAGGAGACGGTGCCGAACAAATCCCGGGCCATTTTTTTCTGGAGGAACCATTCCACACCCCGGGCTGTGGCCACGCGATGATTCACATAGATGCGGGACACATCCGCAGAGTCCGGCGTCAGGTCGGCCATGGAGAGGGGAATGTCCCGGGTGCGCTTCCAGTAAACCTCCAGGGTACCCCGGGTATCCGCGGTGAAATAGGTATCGAGACCGGCGACCCATTGGTCGTTCCATTTAGAAGACAGGCTACGGTTGTGGTCATCCCACAGCATCAGTTTGAGAGCCGGAATCTGGTGGTGACGGCCGTAGGCCAGATGGAGGCTGGTAGCCGGTGTCAGGTGATAGGAAAGAGACACACGCGGCGAAATCCAGGAATCCCGGTTGAGGGCAAACGATCCCCACCGGGCACCGACCACCAGATCCCATCCGGAGCGGAAACTGCGTTTCCATTGCAGAAAAGCGCTGGACCGCAGGGACAGGACCGCATGATTCAGGTGGTATCCCTCCACCAGGTCCAGGACAGCCACCGGTTTGACATCGACCCAGTGCCAGTGGCCCTCAGCGTCCGCGACCCCGTAATGATAGACACCGGCAGAATCCCAGACAGTGGAATCGGCATCCTGGATCACCGGGAACACCTCTTGCCTCCAGGTGGTATCCACCAGATCAGTGACATACATACCCGATGATCCGGGGAAGCGGTAGCCCCAGAGCCAGATCGTATCGTTCACCGCCTGGGCCCGGTTGGCCATCCCCAGGTCTTTCAGATCCATGCCTCCCCGGATTTCATCCGCCGCCGTAGGTTGCCAGAGGAAATCCAGCTTCCCCTGATAATCGTATTCCACATCATTCTGGTAATAGGTCCGGTACCGGCGGCCCCGTGGAGTGAATCGGAAGACATCGTACCGAAACCAGGCCCGGGTGGACGCCACCGTCACCCGGGTCATGCCGTTTCCCTGCCAGAGATGCCGCCAGGTCAGTCCCAGGGCACCCTGATCCCCGTCCACGTCCACATTGTTGGTGCCCCGGGTCCAGGCGTCGTTTTCCCCCACTACGTCGACGGCGTCCCTCCCGTAGATCCAGTTCAGGGCCAGATGGTCTGACGGAGACGGACGGAAGGTGATTTTTGTCTGGGTATTCCAATAGACCGGCACCGCCGTCAACCCTGTGCTGCGAATGACGAAATCCAGGTAACTTCGTTTCCAGGAAAACAGGTAGGTGCCCTCCCAGGGCCGGAGGGGACCTTCCGCTACGATCCCGGCACCGGACATGTTCATATCCAGGCTGAGTTCGGACCGGGTACGGTTTCCTTCCCGGAGATGGATATTCATGACACTGGAAAGTTTATTCCCGTATTTGGCAGGGAAGGCCCCGGCCACGAAATCGATGCGATCCACCAGATAGGGATTGATCATATTGACCGGGCCACCGCCGGTGCCCTGTTGACCGAAGTGGTTGGGATTGGCGATCTCAATGTTGTCCATCAAAAACAGGTTTTCCCCCGGTCCTCCCCCCCGCACCACGATTTCATTTTGCTGGTCCGCCGAGGATACCACTGACGGGAGTGACTGGACCATGCGCTGGATGTCATAGGCACCTCCGGGGTCCCGCCGCAGTTCTTCCTGATCCACCGTCCGGTTACTCCCCATCACGTCGGCATCCTTTTCGAAATATTGGCGGGACACCGTAACCCCCGCCAGGGAAATCGGTTCCCGTACCAGACGTACCGGCAAGTCAACCACCCGCCCTTCCACCACATGGACGTTGAGTTTGATCAACGGCGAATAGCCGATATGATCGAATCGGAGGTTGTAATATCCCGGATGGAGGGGGACGATCCGGAAATTCCCGGCCGAATCGGCTGCGGCTCCCCGATCGGTGTTTTCCACCAGAACATTGGTCCCAGGCAGAGGCTTACCCGTCGCCGCATCCAGGACCTGTCCCCGAATCCCGGTGGTGGTCTGAGCCGGGGTGACCACCCCTGTCACCAACCAGAAACAGATCAGACCGGAGCCGATGCGCCTCATGAATTACGGTAGAGCCAGAATCAGGAACAGAAAGATGAGCAGGTTCAGACTGTGGACCGTGAGACAGACCGGACAGGCGGTTCGTAACCGAATGAGACCGTAGATGAGATAGATCCCCAACAGCAGGGTACCACCGCTCACCACCAGGGGCAGCCACAGGGTCCACCCTCTTAGCAGGGTCAGCAGGAGCAGAACAGCAAATCCCAGTTCTCCCACCGTCCCCCAGACGACGTTGGGAATGGAGCCCACCAGACGACCGTATGGGGTATCAATGACCCGGGTGCATTGACCGGATTCCATCCGGCACAGGCGGGGAACCCAGCGCTGATGGCCCGAAAACCAATGCCGATAGACCCCCAGAAAATAAAAGGACAAAACACTACCGGCGAGGGCCAGGACGGCGGACATCGCCAGGAGGAGGGATTTCATCTCACTGTTTTAGACGGTAGGCACACCCTTCGATGGCTTTGAGAAACCGTTCTACCTGCCCCTGGGTGTTGAACAAATCTTCCACGGGTTCAAACACATCCGTGGGATACATTTCCGGGTCGTATTCCCGGAGAAAATTGGCTTCCAGTTTGACCACCAGATCCCGTAATACCTTTTTGGGCAGTTCCTTGCTTCTCAGGAAGTTGATCAGAATGTTGATTTTTCCATCAGAAGTAAAATGGAACAGCGGCAACAACCCCAGATCGGAATTGGCCCGGAAGGTAAGCGTCCCGTGCTCCGTACCCCGGCCCCAGGAATAATCGTCAGCGTACTGTTCGGTGAATTCGATGATCTGGATGCCGATCTTGGCCACTTCCCGACTGCATGATTCGCGCAGATGTTCGATGAATTTTTCCTTGTCCCATTTGGCCATGACTGGTTTTCCCTCGGTTAAACTTGGCGTGGAAGGTTGAAAACGGTAGTCGGAATTTACTTCCTTCCGTCGGGAAAATAAAGTTGCGATCTGAGGGAACCGACTACCGTCCGAACCGAATTCCGGGCACGCTCATGGTAAACCGCAGCCGATCCCGGATCCATTTCAGGTCGGTGGGCGTCTGATCCCCATCCCAGCTCTGGTACAGGGGTATGATCAATTGCAGGCCGCTCAAATCCAGAATCAGGCCTGCATCGGTCATCAGGGAAACATCCCGATTTCCACCCAGATCGAGGAAGAGTTTCAGCGGGAGTTTGGGCAGGGATTGATCCAGGTTGATCCCGAAGGCCGGTTGCCGGGTGGAGAACACGTTTGTTGAGGTGGATTCCTCCAACAGGGTTCGGCCCCGCAGACCCGGTCCGGCGGCCAGGTATTGTTCATCGTACAGGTTGTATTTCCCACCGGTAAAACCGTTCATCCGGTCCAGGACGTAGCGCTGTTCGAAATCGGGATCTACCCCGCCTCCCATGAAGGTTTCATACTGCTGCGGCACATCCGAATCGACGAAAAAGCTTCCCACCCAGGCGCGCCAGGTAGAGGTGATGGCCCTGGTCCACCGATAGCTTCCCTGGAAAGACAGTTCGCCCTTCCAGAAATCTCCGCCGGCCAGCGCGCCCTCGATGCCGGCCGTGGCCGACAGATGGAACAAAGGATTGTAGACGCGGCGCCAGGTACCCTGGAAGCGAAGGGTGGACAAGGTTCCGGTGGAGTACAGGTCCGGGTTGAACGCCGCCTGATCATAAAGATCATGATAGAAGTAATCGGCCTTCACGTCGAAGGACGGGGAAGCGTGCAGCGTCGGACGGCGGGTCCCGGTAAATCCAAGATGCAGGCCCGAGTGCCCGAAATAGCGATCGCCGGAAAGAGCGGTCTCGGCTTTTTTGAATCCCCAGCGCCGGTACCAGGTTTTTTTAACGGTACCAAAGCCGGCCATCGTTTGATGGACATAATCATAGAGGGGAACCAGGGAAATCCCGTAGTCGTATCCCGGCACCATGCCGGAATATACCATCACTCCCACCGGGAGCCGGTTATAGGTGTTGTATCCGAACAGCCACGGGAGCCAGTAGACCATCCGCCGGGAATAGTCGGGCTGATCAAAGAG